>NZ_JBSFGJ010000407.1:0-8430 GCF_053596515.1 Nonomuraea sp. NPDC001684 | reverse complement strand
CGAGTCCATCAGCCGCAGGCCCTCGAACGCGTCGCGGGCGTAGCGCACCTCGCCCTCGAACAGCTCGGCGAGGTCCTGCTCGACGTAGGCGCGGGTGAGCGCGGCGCCGCCGAGCAGCACCGGGTACTTCTCCGACAGGCCCCTGGAGTTCATCTCCTCCAGGTTCTCCTTCATGATGACCGTCGACTTCACCAGCAGCCCGGACATGCCGATCACGTCGGCCTTCTGCTCGTCGGCGGCCTCCAGGATGGCCGAGACCGGCTGCTTGATGCCGAGGTTGACCACCTGGTAACCGTTGTTGGACAGGATGATGTCCACCAGGTTCTTGCCGATGTCGTGCACGTCGCCCTTGACCGTGGCCAGCACGATGCGGCCCTTGGTCTCGCCCTCGACGCGGTCCATGTGCGGCTCCAGGTAGGCCACGGCGGCCTTCATCACCTCGGCCGACTGCAGCACGAACGGCAGCTGCATCTGGCCGGAGCCGAACAGCTCGCCGACCGTCTTCATGCCGTCGAGCAGCACCTCGTTGATGATCTCCAGCGCGGGCCGCTGGGTGAGCGCGTCGTCGAGGTCGGCCTCCAGGCCCTTGCGCTCGCCGTCGATGATGCGCCGCTTGAGCCGCTCCCACAGCGGCAGCGCGGCCAGCTCCTCGGCCTTGCCGGCGCGCATGGCGGCGGCGTCGACGCCCTCGAACAGGTCCATGAAGCGCTGCAGCGGGTCGTAGCCCTCGCGGCGGCGGTCGTAGACCATGTCGAGCGCGACCTGGCGCTGCTCGTCGGGGATGCGGGCCATCGGCAGGATCTTGGAGGCGTGCACGATGGCGGAGTCGAGGCCGGCGTTGACGCACTCGTTGAGGAACACCGAGTTGAGCACCATGCGGGCGGCCGGGTTGAGGCCGAAGCTGATGTTGGACAGCCCCAGCGTGGTCTGCACGCCCGGGTAGCGGCGCTTGAGCTCGCGGATGGCCTCGATGGTCTCCAGGCCGTCGCGCCTGGTCTCCTCCTGGCCCGTCGCGATGGGGAAGGTCAGGCAGTCGACGATGATGTCCTCGACGCGCATGCCCCAGTTGCCGGTCAGGTCCTCGATGAGGCGGGAGGCCACGCGCACCTTCCAGTCGGCGGTGCGGGCCTGGCCCTCCTCGTCGATGGTCAGCGCGACGACGGCCGCGCCGTGCTCGCGCACCAGGCGCATGATCTTCTGGAAGCGGGAGTCGGGGCCGTCGCCGTCCTCGTAGTTGACGGAGTTGACGGCCGCCCGGCCGCCGAGCATCTCCAGGCCCGCCTGGAGCACGGCGGGCTCGGTGGAGTCGAGCATGATCGGCAGCGTGGAGGCGGTGGCGAAGCGGAAGGCCAGCTCCTTCATGTCGGCCACGCCGTCGCGGCCGACGTAGTCGACGCACAGGTCGAGCATGTGGGCGCCGTCGCGGGCCTGGTCGCGGGCGGTCTCCACGCAGTCGTCCCAGCGGCCCTCCAGCATCGCCTCGCGGAAGGCCTTGGAGCCATTGGTGTTGCAGCGCTCGCCGATGGCCAGGTAGGAGGTGTCCTGGCGGAAGGGGACCGTCTGGTAGAGGGAGGAGGCGCCGGGCTCGGGGTGGGGGCGGCGCGCGACCGGCTCCTTGCCGCGCACCCGCTCGACCACCTGGCGCAGGTGCTCGGGGGTGGTGCCGCAGCAGCCGCCGACCAGCGACAGGCCGTAGTCGCGGGCGAAGGTCTCGTGCGCGTCGGCCAGCTCCTGCGCCGACAGCGGATAGTACGCGCCGTCGGAGGTGAGCACCGGCAGGCCGGCGTTGGGCATGCAGGACAGCTTGAGCCGGGAGTGGCGGGCCAGGTAGCGCAGGTGCTCGCTCATCTCGGCCGGGCCTGTCGCGCAGTTGAGCCCGACGATGTCGACGCCGAGCGGCTCGATCGCGGTGAGCGCGGCGCCGATCTCCGAGCCGAGCAGCATGGCGCCGTTGGTCTCGATCGTCACCTGGGCGATGATCGGGACGTCCCAGCCGGCCGCCTCGACGGCCCGCTTGGCGCCGATGACGGCGGCCTTGACCTGGAGCAGGTCCTGGCAGGTCTCGATGATGAGCGCGTCGGCGCCGCCCGCGATCAGGCCGGCCGCGTTGTCGCGGTAGGCGTCGCGCAGGCTCCGGTAGGGCAGGTGGCCCAGCGTCGGCAGCTTGGTGCCAGGCCCCATCGAGCCGAGGACGAAGCGCGGCTGCTCGGGGGTGGACCAGTGGTCGGCCCGCTCGCGGGCGATGCGGGCGCCGGCCTCGGAGTACTCGAAGACGCGTTCGCCGATGTCGTACTCGCCGAGCGCGGCCAGGTTGGCGCCGAAGGTGTTGGTCTCGACGCAGTCGACGCCGACGGCGAAGTACGCGTCGTGCACGCCCTGGACGATGTCGGGACGGGTGACGTTGAGGACCTCGTTGCAGCCCTCGTGCCCCTCGAAGTCGTCGAGCGTCGGGTCCTGCGCCTGGAGCATCGTGCCCATAGCCCCGTCGGCCACGATCACGCGCTGGGACAACACTTCTCGGAAGGACGGGGAGATGCTCATGCCGTAGAGCTTATCGGCTGAGTCCCGACCGCTTATTCTTCCGCCTGTCAATTGACCCGGCGTCCAATACCGGTGGACCCGTCCGGCTTCCTTCGTGTCGTTCCGGCGGGCGGTCCGCCCCCTTTCGGGGTGATCCGCTAGGGGCGAACGAAAGGGAGGGGTGAGCGCCGTGGGACGGGGGATAGTCGCGTGGTGGGCTGGGCGAAAGGGGTGGGCCGGTGGCTCGGAGCGTTCGCGGGGAGATCGGTGACGCCGACGCCTGCTTACCGCATAGGCTTAGCGCGATGAGGGAGAGAGGAGGCGACACGTGATCGAGCTCGAAGGGCTCCCCGAGCTCGTCGACCCGGTGCTCATTGCCGCGTTCGAGGGGTGGAACGACGCGGGCGAGGCTTCCAGCGGTGTGATCGCCCATCTCGAGTCGTCCTGGAAGGCCGAGCCGCTGATCGCGCTCGACCCCGACGACTACTACGACTTCCAGGTCACCCGTCCCGTGGTGGAGATGGGCGATGGGCTGACCCGGTCCATCGTGTGGCCGACGACGCGGCTGTTCCACGCCCGTCCGCCGGGCAGCGAGCGCGACGTCGTGCTGCTGCGCGGCATCGAGCCCAACATGCGCTGGCGTTCCTTCTGCGCCGACATCATCCAGGTCTGCCGCGAGCTGGGCGTCGAGCTGGCGGTCATGCTGGGCGCGCTGCTCAACGACTCGCCGCACACCCGTCCCGTGCCGATCCTGGGCGGGGCCACCGACGAGGCGCTGGCCCGTTCGACCAACCTGGAGCTCAGCCGCTACGAGGGCCCCACCGGCATCGTCGGCGTGCTCCAGCACGCCTTCGGCGAGGCCGGGCTCGACGCGATCTCGCTGTGGGCCTCGGTCCCCCACTACGTCGCCCAGCCGCCCAACCCGAAGGCCACCCTCGCGCTGCTGCGCCGCATGGAGGACGTGCTGGAGATCCCGATGCCGCTCGGCGACCTCGACGAGGAGGCGCGCGCCTGGGAGCGCGGCGTCGACGAGCTGGCCTCGCAGGACAGCGAGGTGGCCGAATACGTCAAGGAGCTGGAGGAACGCAAGGACGCGGCCGAGCTGCCGGAGGCGAGCGGCGACGCGATCGCCGCCGAGTTCGAGCGCTACCTGCGCCGCCGCGACCGCGACACCGACAGCTGACCCCGGGCTCAGACCACCACACCCGCTGGCCGACTCCTGGGCTCATCCCGGCCCAGACCGTTACACCCGACGACTGACTCCGGGGCATCGCCTGCTCGGGCTGCCCCACTCCAACGGCTGACTCTGGGCCGTTTCGGCCCACGGCCCCCCCAGCCGGCCACTGACTCCGGGGCCCATCCCGTCGCACGCCGTCACACCTGACGGCCTGCCTCCGGAACAGTCTCACGGCACGATCCCCCACCCCCGACCGCTGGCCCGGGGTCATCCCGTCTCAGGCCCTCATGCCTGGCGGCCTGCTCCCGGAGCAGTCCCGCAGCACGGTCCTTCACACCCAGGGGCCGACCCTGCGGGCCGCCTTGGGGGTCAGGGCGGGGCGGTGAGGTCGTGTGGCTTTATCCCAGGCCGCGTTGGGGAGGTCGCGTTTCGCGTCCCCGAGGCCAGGGCTGTGAGGTCGCGCGTGTGCATCGCCGAGGCCGGAAGGTGAGGGATCGCCGGGGTACATGCCAGGCCCGGGAGCTGAGAGGGCGTTCGGCTACAGCTCGGGGAGCGGAAGCGAGGTCGGTCGCTGCATCTCTCCATGCATGTGGGGGCGGGGGTTACGGCCGGGCGGCGGGGGTCGGGTGCGGGTGTCGGTGTGTGAGGGACTGGTCGTAGCGGTGCCAGATGAGGGCGGTCACGGCGGGGTCCGGGGCGAGCGGGGCGGTGACCAGGTCGGCGCCCGAGGCGGTCAGCCGGTCGTGGAAGAAGCCGGGGGCCAGCACGTACGAGGCCACCACCACCCGGCCACGGGACGTCCTGCGCGCCTGGTCCACCGCGTCCGGCAGCGACGGCGTCCCCGAGGCGGCGAAGGCCGCCGTGACCGGCCGCGACAGGCGTACCGAGAGCCGCCGGGCCGCGGCGCGCACGTCTGCGAGCCCGGCGGGGTCGGACGAGCCCGCCGCGCCCAGGATCACCGCGTCGTCGGCGCGCAGCCCCGCCTGGGCCAGCACGCGGACGAGCGCCGAGGTCAGCAGGGCGTGCGGGCCGAGCCGGCCGGCCACCAGCGCGTCCGGACGGCGGGCGGCGACCACCTCGGGCAGGTCGACGTGCACGTGGTAGCCCCCGGCCAGCAGCAACGGCACGACCACCACCGGCCCCGGCACGGCCGGTAGCACGTCGGCGAGCAGCGGCGCGCTGATCTCCAGGAAACTCGGCTCGACCCGACACCCCGGACGCGCCCTGCGGACCGAGCGGGCGAGTGCCGCCAAGGCCCACTCCCCCGCCGCACTCCGCGTACCGTGCGCGGCCAGCACCAGCGTTGGCAGCGCCCCGTCCTCCAGCACGGACGCCCCCACCTGAGCGGGCGCACGCACGACATCGGACGCACTCACGGCGTCAGGCACAGGCGCGACGTAGGACCCGCGCACGAGGACCGGCCCACGCACGAGAGTGGGCCTCCCGTCCGACGTCGAGCCGGGGCTTGCGGGCTGGTCGGAGGTCATGGAGTGGCTGGGCTGGTCGAAGAACATGGGGTCGATGAGCTGGTCGGAGGTCAGGGGGTGGGTGGGCCGGTTGGGGGTCATGGGGTGGGGTCGTGGGGGCAGGCCAGGCGGTAGCCGCGTTTGACGACCGTCTCGACGATGCCGGCCGGCCCCAGGGCGCGGCGCAGCCGGGTGACGGCCATCTCCACCGCGTGCTCGGCCGAGTCCCGGGCCGCGCTGCCCGGCAGCACCGTGCGCAGGTCGGCGCGGGAGACGACGTGGCCCGGCTTGTCGGCCAGGCGTTTGAGCACCGCCATCGGCGCGGGCGGCAGCGGACGCAGGTCGCCGTCCACGACGACGGCGTGGCCGCGCACCTCCAGCCGGTGCCCGCCCGCGACCAGCCGGGTGACGCCGTGCTCGGGCAGGTGCCTGGCCAGCGCGCGGGCCAGGGCGCCGAGACGGGACCGGTCGGGCCGCAGGACGCGTACGCCGCGCGAGGTCAGCGGCTCGGCCGTCACGGGCCCCACGCAGGCGGCCACGACGGGCCCGCCGAACGCGGCCAGCAGCGCGTCCTCCAGCCCGTCGGAGCGGGCCGCGCCGAGCATGGCGTGGACGGCGGGCGCGCTGGTGAAGGCCACCGCGTCCACCGCGCCCGAGACGGCCTGGCTGATCAGGCGGCGCAGGGGCGAGCCGTCGCGGCAGGGCAGCCATCGGTAGACCGGGATCTCGATCACCTCGGCCCCGGCCGCGCGCAGGGCCGCCACGAAGGCGGTGAGCGGCTCGCCGTGCTGTTGGACCGCGATGCGCCGGCCGCGCAGGTCCTGGGCGAGCAGGTGCTCCTTGACCTCGTCGCAGGACTCGGTGACGGGCGTCCAGTGGTCGGTCAGTCCGGCGGCCCGTACGGCTCCCCTGGCCTTGGGGCCGCGGGTGAGCAGGCGGGCCCGGCCGAGGTGGTCGCCCAGGTCGGCGGACAGGCCCCAGCCCTCGGCGGCGGCCATCCAGCCGCGGAAGCCGACGCCGGTGGTGACGACCACGTCGTCCAGGGGGGCCTGGAGGGTGAGCCGGGTGGCGGCGAGCAGGTCGGCGTCCTCGGCCAGGGGCACCAGGCGGATGGCGGGCGCGCTGACGACGCGGGCGCCGCGCCGCGCCAGCAGCGCGGCGAACTCCTCCCGCCGCCGCGTGGCGGTCACCCCGATGGTGAACCCGGCCAGCGCGTCGGGCGCCGTCTCAGGTGACCCTTGGATGAACGCGGCCGGCGCGCCGGACGCCGTCTCGGGAGCCCCTTGGGTGAACCCGGCCGGCGCGTCGGGCGCCGTCCCGGGAGACCCTTGGATGAACCCGGCCGGCGCGTCGGGCGCCGTCCCGGGAGACCCTTCGGAAAGGGCGGTCATGCCGGCACCTCCGGGCAGGTGGGGCCCGGCCGGGCCCCGAGCGCCCGGCCGGGCGTCACAGGCGCGGGCGACGCAAGTGAGATCACCCTCCGATCCTGCTTTCGGGTGGTTTCACCCTTGGGTCTCCGCTGTTACCGCTGTGCTACAAGGCCCGGCCTTCAGGGTTGAGGGGATCCGGCGACGGGAACCGTTCCGCATGACGATCGCGGCGTTTCGGGGAGTTGCGGGTGACGGTCCGGCCTATTCGCGTGTTCGACGATCCGGTGCTCCGCGTGGTGGCGGAGCCGGTGCACGACTTCGACCGGGAGCTGCGGCGCCTGGTGAAGTCGCTGACGCTCACCCTGCGGGCGGGCACGGGCCGTGCGGGCCTGTCGGCCCCGCAGATCGGCGAGCCGGTGCGGGTGCTCGTCTACTCCTACGACGGCCGTTCCGGTCATCTGGTCAACCCGCGGCTGGAGCTGTCGGAGCGGCGGATCACCGCCGACGAGGCGTGCCTGTCGGCGCCGGGCCTCTGGCGTCCGCTGGAACGCTCCTACATGGTCACGGCGCGCGGCCGCGACATGTTCGGCAAGCCGGTGACGCTACGGGCGCTGGGCGTGCTGGCGAGGGTGCTGCAACACGAGGCCGATCATCTCGACGGGGTGCTGTTCAGCGACCACCTCGAAGCTGAGGAGCGGGAACGCTTTCTTGCCGAGGCACTGCCGGCGAGCTGAGCTCACGCCGCTGTTCGGGGTCGGTGCCGCCCCACACGCCGTGCGCCTGCCGGGTGTCCAGCGCGTACTGCAGGCAGGGCCGGCGCACGGGGCACCGGCCGCAGATGGTCTTGGCCTTCTCGACCTGCGAGCGGCCGGGGCCTTCGAGCGAGATCGGGAAGAACAGTTCGGGGTCCAGTTCCAGGCAGGCTGCCCTGCGTGACCAGTTGAGCATCATCATGCCCATCGCGCCTACCCATGCCTTCCGGCGTCATACCTGTCAGATCCCGGCTCGGATCCCGGCTCGGACCTCGACTTGGATCCGGGCTCAGATCTCGGCCAGCAGGCGGTCCCAGTCCCGCAGGAACCTGGGCAGGCCGTAGCGGGCCAGGGCGGCGGCGCGCGCGGCCTTGCCGGCCTGGGCGGCCCGTTCGGGGTCGGTGACGAAGGCGTGCAGGGCGTCGGCCAGCACGTCCACCCTGGTGGAGAGCACCCCGGCCTCCTGCGGCACCGCCTCGACGGCCTCGGTGGTGGCCAGCGCCACGACGGGCATGCCCAGGGTCATGGCCTCGACGAGGGCCAGGCCCAGCGACGTCCAGCGATAGGGGTGCAGGTAGGCGCGTCTGCGGGCCAGGGCGGCGTGCATGACGTGCTGCGGCAGGTCCTCGTAGGTGCCGTACGGCAGGCCGTCCACCTTCATGCCGAACACGTCCAGCGGGACGCGCTCGGCGAAGCGCGGCAGCAGGTCGGTGCCGGCGACCCTGGTACGGCGTACCGGCTCGTTGACCACGACGCCGGCCCTGGCCAGCTCGCCGGTGTACAGGTGGCCGGGGTCGGGGACGCCGTGCTCGATCACGCGGGTGGGCGCCCGGCCGTTGTCCCAGAACAGCTCGTTGAAGTGGGTGACGTGCACGATCGTGACGTCGTCCTGGCCGGACAGCGGGTGCCTGGTCCGCGGGACGTCGCCGGCCGGGGTGTTGTGCTCGACGTACACGCCGGGCGCCGCGCGGCCGAGCCACTCGCGGGCCAGGTCGATCTCGTGCGGCCGCTGGTAGACGACCACGTCGATCGGCTCGTCGTGGAGCCGGTCGTAGGCCACCTCTCGGACGTTGTCCGGCCAGTCGTAGGTGGCGGCGCGCCCCCGGCCGTCGGGACCGCGGCCGGGAACGAGCGGCAGCACGTAG
>NZ_JBSFGJ010000406.1:0-8450 GCF_053596515.1 Nonomuraea sp. NPDC001684 | reverse complement strand
GGGTGTTCGAGACCAACTTCTTCGGTGTGATCGCGGTGACCAACGCCATGCTGCCGCTGCTGTCGCGGTCGGCGGCGGCCCGCATCGTCAACGTGTCCAGCGGTGTCGGGTCGCTCGCCCGCATGACCGATCCGGATCACTACATGTCCCGGCTGGCGGGGCACGCGGCGTACCCGCCCTCGAAGACGGCGCTCAACTCCTTGACCGTGCAGTACGCCAAGGACCTTCGGGAACGAGGCATCCTCGTCAACGCCTGCACCCCTGGTCCCTGCGCGACCGACTTCACCCGGCACCTCGGCCTCCCCGTCACCCGCACGGCCGACGACGGCGCCGCGATCGTGGTCCGACTGGCCACCCTGGACGCGGACGGCCCGACCGGAGGGTTCTTCGACGACGACGGCGTGGTGCCCTGGTGACCGCCTCCGCCGAGCGCCGTCAGGCGGGCGGGCGGCCGTAGCCTGGCGTTCATGGTCGAACGAGTGCGGGTCGCGGTGGTCGGCGTCGGTGACAACGTGTCGGCGCTGGTGCAGGGGAAAGCGCTGTACCGGGCCTCGCGGAGTGTGGCCGGGCTCCGGAAGATCACCGGTGAGCTGCCGCCCACCGGCGTCACGGTGTCCAGGGGAATCACCGACGCCGCCGACGACGCCGAGGTGGACCGGGTGGCCGGGGAGCTCGCCGGAGCGGAGGTCGTGCTGTATGCCGCTCCCAGTGGCTCGACGAGGCCGAGCCGCTGCTCAAGTTCATGACCCCTGGTAGATCCATAGTCAAGAATTCGATATACCGTCGCGCGTGTGGACTTACGCCGATTGCAGTATTTTGTGGTCGTCGCGGAAGAGGGCAGCGTAGGACGCGCCGCCCGCCGCCTGCTCATCTCCCAGCCGCCGCTGAGTCAGCGCATCCGCGAACTGGAGACGGAGCTGGGATGCGCGCTGTTCGTCCGCACCGCGCGCGGGATGATCCTCACCATGGCCGGCGAGGTGCTGCTCAGGGAGGCCCGGGGACTGCTCGCCGCCGCCGCGGGCGCGGTCGAGCGAGTACGGCAGGCGAACGGTGAGCCGGTACTGCGGGTCGGCGTGCTGAGCCCGGCCGAGTCGGCCTTGTCGGCCGAGGCTGCCCGGAGCTTCACCCAGCGCTATCCGGCCTCGCGGGTCCAGCTTCGCCAGGGCAACGTGGCCGATCCCACGATCGGTCTGGGGCGCGGCGAGGTCGATGTGGCGATCACGTTCACGCCGTTCGACGAGACCGGGCTGGCGCTTCACGCGGTCCGGGCGGAGCCGATATACGTGGCGCTGCCCATCGACGACCCGCTGGCCGACCGGCTCTCGATCGCTCGCGCCGAGCTGTACGGCCACCGGACCGTCCGGCTGCCCAGCGAGGCGGACCCCACCTGGGTGAAGTTCTGGCAGATTCCGGGCGACGGTCCGGTGGTGCGATCACTCGGCGAGGGACTGCACGCGGTCCTGTGGCAGCAGGCCGCGATCTTCGTTCCCGAGCGGACGACGCGGACGAATCCCGTCCCCGGCGTGCGCTACGTCCCGCTGGCCGATCATCCCTCGACCCACCTCGTCCTGGCCAGGCGAAGCACCGATCACTCGCCCCTGGTGACCGGCTACATCGCCGCGAGCCTCGCCTGGGCCCAGGACTGCTCCTGACAACTAGCGGTCAGTCATCGATCAGCCTGATCCAGCCCGAGACATTCCAGGCCGCGGTCGAGGGGCTGTAGATGGCGAAGTCGACCGCGCCGCCGATGGTCGTGTAGCCGCTCTTGCCCTTCCAGCTCACCCCGACGCCGCTGTCGGTGCTGTTGGCCCAAGCCCAGGGGTCGACCTGGCCCCGGCAGTTGTAGATGCTGCCTCCGATCGAGAAGCCGAGGAAGCTGACGGAGATGGGCTGCTGCCGGCAGGGCTCGAAGAACTGCGTCCACTTGGGGTCCTGGTCGACGATCAAGTTGCCGGGCGGGACCCAGGTCCACTGCCAGGTCTGCTTGATCTCCGTGCCCTTCGCCTGGTCGCTGGCGCTGTGCCAGATCTGGCCGAGGACTCCCCAGTTCCCGGCTCCGTCGCTGTTGACCAGCCAGTAGCCGTACCAGCCGTAGATGTGGGCGTTGCCGAACCAGTAGTCGGCGACCAGCCACCAGTCCGGGTTCCGGTCCACCGGGGTGCTCAGGGCGGCGGCGGCCCCGCTGGTCGCCGGATCGGGGACGGACCCGGCGTATTTCAGCAGTTCGGACTTGCTGAGGTTCGGCCCGGTGATGGACAGTCCGACCGCTCGGCCGCCGGCGAGCTGGGCGGAAGGGTTCACGCCGGGGACCTGAGACGCCGCGTGGACGACCCGGACGGTGCTGCCGGGCAGCACTCCCTGAAGCCTGAGCCTCGCGCCGGTGTTCGAGGTCCAGGTGATGGTCCGGACTCCGATGGCATCCGCCGCGCTGACGGACTCGGTGAAGGTTTCGCCCGCCTGATCAGAGACGATGGTGACCGGCTTGTCCCGGCCGGGCGGCGGCGACTGAGCCGTCGCCGGACTCGTCGTCAGGGCCAGCGTCACGGTGACGGCGGCCAGCATGCGCAACGACCTCATGGTTCTCCTTCCGGTGCCGGAGCGGGGTGACGAGGGGAGGTGCGGCTCCAGCCCTTTCAGAAAACGATTTCAGCAACCGCTCGTCCAAGACTGTTTTGGGATCACCGGGACAGTTCTCGATATGGCCCACTGCCGCGCAACCCACACCAGGTCGCGGTCATCGGCGGACACCAACGTCGCCCGACGTGGTGCGCATGATGCGTACCAGGTGGAGCGCTCACAGGAGTACACCGACAGGCGGTGGTGGCGGCCCGCTGAGGGCATCGTGGGGCGAGGCGCCAGAAACGCCGTAAGCGGTGCCAGGCCAGATGGGCCTGCATACCCACGTACCGGGCATGATCGCCGTCCCGTACGGGAGCCGGAACGGTCTCGGGTGCCGCACAGAGCATCCGGCCGCTCGGTGAATCCGCCGACGTTTGCCAGGGTCTGAGCGCCTTTCTGGCGGGGTGCAGATGTCGCAATCCAGATCGAACCGAATTTCGTCCCTTTACCAGCCCGCGGCGCGGCGGATCGGCATCCAGGTGGGAGCCGGGGTGCCGGTCAGGAAGTCGCCGACCAGCCGGACGCACAGCTCGGGCCTCTCGTGCAGCAGCAGGTGCGAGGTCTGCGGGACGACGGCCAGCTGGGCCGCGGGCAACGTCCGGTACATCTGCAGGGTGTGCTCCAGGGTGACGATGTCGTCGTCGGCGGTCATGACCAGCACGGGGCAGGTGACGGCGGCCAGGTCGTCCGGGGTCAGCGGCCGGTCCTCGGTGACCGACCGGGCCGCCTTGGCGATCACGACGGGGAAGTGGCCGGCCCCGTCCGGCGACACCTCGGCGTAGGCGGAGACCAGTGGCGGCGGAGGCGGCGCGTCGGTGCTCGGTCGCAGGATCATCCCGTCCGGGTGGAAGCAGCCGCTGATCAGGACGAGCCGTTCGACGAGGTGCGGGTGGCGCACGGCGGTCCACAGCGCCACCATCGCCCCGGCGCTGTATCCGGCCAGCCGCACGGGACCGCCGGCCGTCTCGTCGATGAACGCTGCGGTGTCGTCCGCGAACGCCTCCATCGAGAACGGCCCCGGCACGTCGGGCGTGTGACCGTGGCCCCGGCGCTCAGGGAGCAGCAGCCGGAACCGTTCGGCCAGCGCGTCGAGGTTGCCGGTGAAGTCCCGGCTGTCGGTCAGGCCCCCGTGCAGGAGGACCAGCGGGTCTCCGGCGCCGCGCTCGTCGTACCAGGTGCGCACGCCGTTCACTTCGATGTAGTCGGCCATCGTGCCGCTCGTTCCCTTCGTCGCGTACGGGTCTACGAGACTGGTACGACACGGCGGCCGGAAACTCACCGCACGTCGCACACGGTTCAGCGGCAGACCGTGCCGGGCACGGGAAGCGTCCCGGAGATCAGGTAACGGTCGATGCTCCCGGTCGCGCAGGCGTTACGCAGGTATGAGGTGTGCCCGTCGCCGTCATAGGTCAGCACCTGCGCCCCCTTGATGCCCCTGGCCAGGCTCTTGGCCCAGGCGAGCGGCGTCGCGGGATCATGCGTGTTCCCGACCAGCAGAACGGGCGGCGCCTGGGTGATGTGCACCGGCCGCTGCGGATTGGACGGCGCGACGGGCCATCCCAGGCATCCGGTCGTCATGTCCCAGAACTCCGACGTCCCGCGCATGTGCGGGGCCCTCCGCGTGACGTCCCGAGCCCGCGTCCTGAGCTGCGGGAATCCGTTGATGTCAGGGTCGATGTCCTGGCAGAGGACCGCCCGGTAGGCCGAGGTCGTCGCAGGGTTGTCCAGCGCCTCGGCCCGCATCTGCCCGAAGAGCACCGCATCGCCCTGCTCCGCCTGGACGATGCCCCGGGCCAGACCGCCGTTGAAGTCGGGGGCCATGGTGAGCATCGCGTACGCGACGTAGCGCAGTTCGTCCGCCGTCAGCGGACGCCCGCCGGTCACGGGGATCGGCGTCTCCTCCGCCTTGCGCACCAGAGCGTCCCACACCTGCGGTACGGACCGGCCGTGCAGCTCACATTCCTGGGTCCGCTCGCACCACCCGGCGAACCTGTCGAACCCGTCCTCCACCGCCGCCGCGGCATCGCGCACCATCCGGCGCGAGCTCATCCCGTGATCGACGATCCCGTCCAGCGCCATCGCCCGTACCCGGCCGGGGAACCGCCGCGCGTACTCGGTGCCGAGCATGCTCCCGTAGGAGCGTCCCAGGTAGCTGATCTGCTCCTCGCCCAGCGCGGCCCGCACCGCGTCGAAGTCCCGTGCCACGCTCCCGGTGTCCATGTGCCGGATCAACGGCCCGCAACTCTCGCCCACGGCCCGGTTGTGCGCGACGAGCCGGTCATACTCCCGCCGCGTCTCGGGGAACTGCGTGACGGCCGGATCGTGCACCGCCTTCCCGCATGGGATCTGCTCGCTGCCGCCGACCCCGCGCGGATCGATCCCGACGATGTCGAACCGCTCGCGCAGCTCGTCGGAGAAGAAGTACGGCGCCCAGTCCCGCACCAGGTCGGCCGCACCCGTCCCTGGTCCGCCCGGGTTGTAGAACAGCGTCCCGATCCGTTCTCCGGTGGCCTTGCGTCGCGTCATGTTCAGCGAGACCCGCGGCCCGTCCGGCGTCGCCCAGTCCACCGGCACGGCGAGGGCGCCGCACTCGGCTCCGGGTTCCTTCCCGCAGGCTCGCCAGTCGATCGCGTCTGTACTGGTCACGTTCGCTGATGGGGTCGCAGCGGCCGGGGCCGCCGGGACCGCTGTCGCGATCAGCGCCAAGCCCGTGACGAGGGGGGTCCATTTCATGATCTAGATCGTCTCCCGCTCGCCAGCCTCCGTCATCGGCCTTTCGGCCTGCCGCATCGGCCGAACGGACGACAGTTCATCGCGTTCGGCCCGTGAAGTCCGCACAGAAACTCGGGGTCGCCGTGAACGGGTCTCTTCTCGGCGCGATCCAGCCAGGGCGGTACGTACGAGTTTGCAAGTCGCTCAACTTATCTTTATATATAGATCACATGAGTCGAAGACCTATGCAGGAGCCGACGTTCCTGATCCTCACGGCGCTCGCGGCCGGGCCCCAGCACGGCTACGGCATCATCACGGACGTCGTGCAGATCTCAGGCGAACGGGTACGGCTACAAGCCGGCACGCTGTACGCCGCGCTCGACCGTCTCCAGGGGGAAGGGCTGGTCGAGACCGACCGCGAGGAGGTCGTCGACGGCCGCGCGCGGCGTTACTACCGTCTCACCTCCGCGGGCGAAGCCCGGCTGGCCGCCGAAGCGGAGCACCTGCGTCGCAACGCCGACACCGCCTCCTCTCGCCTGCGCGCCAGACTCCGCTCGGCGTACAACATCAACGTGGCGACGCCTGGCCGCGAGTTCCTCGGGAGTGCATCGTGAATCTGGAGGACCGTTACCGGCGGTTACTGGCGTGGTACCCGAAGGAGCACCGCGCGCTGCACGAGGAGGAAATGGTCGCGGTCCTCCTCGCGACAGCCGCACCCGGCCGAGACCGACCGACCGTCCGCGAGACCTTCGACCTGCTGCGAGGAGCCTTCGCCATCCGGTTGTGGCGTGCCGTGGGGCCCGTCTCCCGCGGGCACTGGCGTGCCGCCTTCAACGTTGCGGCGCTTCTGGCACCGATCTGGCTGCTCGTCCTCGAAGTCGGTCAAGCCGGTGCTCTCGTAGAGATGTCGCTTCGGTCCGGAGTGGCGGGTCCGATGCTGACCTTGAGGCCACTGATGATCGCCCTGCCGTACGGGTTGATCGTTTTTCTGGCATGGCGGAACTCGCGAAGGGTCGCGGCCGCCGTGGCATGGGGGTGGGCGGTACTGTACGCCGGGCTCGTCGCCAGTCCGCCCGATCTCGGCCTCTCGCCCGTCTATGTGGCGTGGGACGGCGTGCTTCTCGTGGGGTCGGGATTCGGCAGCGTGGTGCGGTTCGTCCTGCCCGCCTGCCTGGTCGCAGTGATGCTGACGTTCGCTCCCTCATCCGGTCCTGCTCCGTTGGGAGCCCGGCGGCTGGCCGGATGGGCCGCCGTCTCGCTCGTCGGCGCGGCGGCGAGCAGTCAGCTTCCCCCCTCGCCTGAGGGGGGCTACCTCCTCCTTCTGGTGCTCGCGGTGGCGGCGGTAATGGCGGTGCGCTCGCCTGTCGGGCGGCGGGCGGTGTTCATCGTGTTGCCGCTCATGACCGTCACCCTCAACTGGCTGCGTTGGGTGGGGGATCCGGCGAACCTTCCAGCGGTGGCTGCGACCACGGTGGCCCTGCTGGCCGTCACGGCGTGGCTGGCCAGAACCGGCGCTCCCGCCTCCGGACCAGCGAAGCGCCTGACAAGCGGTACGTGAGGTCGCCGGACGGGCCTGCACGCCGAGCCTCACACGGTGGCGGCCACGCTGCGGCGTCCTCGGGAAGGCACGAGGCGGCCGGCAGGCAGACAGGGAGGCAGGACCCTGCGCAGCGACCGGGTGGCGGAGGTCGGCGACACCGTCATCGGCGCGCACGGCGACCGCCCCGCCTGCGATCTCGCCCTCCATCGCCCACGTCATCCGCCGAAGGCGCCAGGCAGGCACGTCTCAGCCCGTCGTCCAGTGACGGAGTTTCTCGGGGTTGCGCACGACCCAGATGCGCTTGATCCTGTCGCCTGCGACCTCGAACGCGAACACCGTCACGATGACGCCGTCCTGCTCGGCCACCACCCCGGGCCGCCCGTTGACGGTGCGTTCCAGGTACGTCATGTTGCCGGGCCGGCGGTGGGCGATCTCGATCCAGGCGTGCGCGATCTGTTCGCCGCCTTCGATGGGGTCCAGGAAGGTGACGGCGAGGCCGCCGCCGTCGCCGATCGCCACGGCGTCGGGGTCGAGCAGGCCGATCAGGGCGTTGATGTCCTTGGCCTCCCACGCCCGCTTGAAGTCCCGGACGATGCCGGCCTGCCGGGTCGCCGGGGCCGCGGCGGGCTGGGCGGCGCGGATGCGGCGGCGGGCCGAGGAGGCCAGCTGGCGGCATGCCGCCGGGGTGCGGCCGACGATCTCGGCGACTTCGGCGAAGGAGTAGCGGAAGACGTCGTGCAGGACGAACGAGACGCGTTCGGCCGGCGTCATCGATTCGAGGACGACCAGGAAGGCCAGGTTGACCGATTCGTCCAGGGTGACCCGGTCGGCCGGATCGGAGACCGTACCGCCGTCCGCAGGTTCGGGCAGCGGCTCGGGGAGCCATTCGCCCACGTAGGTCTCCCGCCGGACCCGTGCCGAGCCGAGCAGGTTCAGGCAGATGCGGCTGGCGACCGTCGTCAGCCAGGCGCCGGGCGACTCGATGGCCTCCTGCTGCCGCCGGGACATGGCGTACCAGCGGGTGTAGGTCTCCTGCACGGCGTCCTCGGCCTCGGCCAGCGAGCCCAGCAGCCGGTAGGCGAGGTTGATCAGGTGACGCCGCTCGCTGATGACCACGTCCAGGCCCGGATCGAGCCACCCTCCTCCTGAACCAACGGCATCCGGCCTGTTCTGGCTGGTCATCGTGACGGCTCCCTCGGTCGTGTCTGCCTTCTTCCTGCTCGACAAGACAGCGTGCCGGAATGTGAGGCCGATGCCGTCACCTGACGTTTCCGGGGGCTGCGTTGTCGAACTGCACGCGGACGTCCTGGCCGCCACGGAAGGGCGCACCAAGCCCCGCCGCCGCATGCAGGCCAGCACGTCCGTCCTCGTTCGACCACGCCGCGTCGTCGCGGCCCCACCCCAGGGGAGCCACTTTGAGTCTGTTCCGGCTTGACGCCAGCATCCTTCCCGGCACCTCGGCGAGCGCCGAACTCGCCGACATCGTGGAAGCCGAATGGACCGCCGCCCACCCGGACGAGCCGGTGGTGCGCCGGCACCTGGGCACCGATCCACTGCCGGCCGACGCCTGGGCCCAGGC
>NZ_JBSFGJ010000405.1:0-8451 GCF_053596515.1 Nonomuraea sp. NPDC001684 | reverse complement strand
CCGTGCTGGCCCGGCTCGGCGTGCCGGCGCCGGCCACGGTCGTCGGGGTGCCGCTGCAACTCGGCGACGCCGGTGCGACGATCGACCGGCTGCGCCGGGCCGACGCCACCGCGCAGGCCATCCGGTCGGTCAAGGGCGTCTACTTCACCGTCGTGGCGGTGTTGCAGGTGCTGTTCTACGTGGTCGCGTTCCTGCTGCTGCGGCGGCGCAAGGGCCTGTCGCCGGTGCGCCTGGCCGCGGTCGCGCTGGCCGCCCTGCCGGTCTCCAGCTACCTGGTCAACCTGCTGCCCTGGTCCACCCTGCCGCAACTGGTCGCCGGGGTGCTGGGCTGGGTCGTCGTGGTCACCGCGCTGGCCTTCGGCGGGCCCTGGCGGCGTCGTCCGCTCGGCCCGCTCGCCGTGGTTGCCGGCATCACCGCGCTCACGCTCGCCGGCGACCTGCTGACGGGCACGACGTTGCAGCTCAACAGCGTCATGGGCTACAGCGCCGAGGTCGGGGCCCGCTACTACGGCCTGGGCAACATCCCGTTCGCGCTGCTGGCCACCGGCACGCTGCTGGCCACCACCGTGATCGCCCACCGCTGGCCGGGGCGGCCGGGGGTGGCCGCGATCGTGGTGCTCGGGGCGTTCGCGATGGTGCTGGGCGGCTCTGGCATGGGCAGCGACTTCGGCGGCGTGATCGCGTTCGTGCCGGGCATCGCGGTGACCGCGCTGCTGGTGGCCGGCAAGCGGGTGTCGATCGTGAAGCTGGGGGCGTTCTGCGTGGCCGGGGCGGTGATCGTGATGACGTTCGCCGTGCTCAACTACCTGCGTCCGCCCGACGAGCAGACGCACCTGGGCAGGTTCGTGGGCCAGGTGCTCAGCGGCGAGGCGTTCGAGGTGATCTTCCGTAAGCTCCAGGCCATGCTGGCCACGCTGCTCAGCCCCAACCTCATGCCCATCGTGATCGCGGCCGTGGCCTTCCTCGTCTACGCGATCCTGCGGCCCGAGCAGGCCAGCGCGGGCGTGGTGCCCGCGGCGTTCCGCCACTCCCCCGCCCTGCGGGCCGGGCTGATCGGCACGCTGGTCAGCGGGGTGATCGGGATGCTGGTCAACGACTCGGGCGCCGCGGTGTTGTCGATGGCTCTGGCGCTGGCCGTGCCGCTGCTGCTCGCGGCGGGCATCGGCGCGCTCGGCCGCGAACACCCGGCCGAGGCCCCCGCCCCCTCCCACCTGGCCCACGCCGGCGACTGACGCCTCGGGCGGCGGGCCCGGGATCGACGCCGCCGGCCGGCGCCTCAGGCCGGCGCCGCGACCGGTGTCGTCAGTCCTCCCAGGCGTCGGCCAGCAGTTGCCGGGTGTCGTGCAGGAGCTGGGGCAGCACCTTCGTCTGGGCCACGACCGGCATGAAGTTCGTGTCGCCGCCCCACCTCGGCACGACGTGCTGGTGCAGGTGGGCGGCGATGCCGGCGCCCGCGACCTGGCCCAGGTTCATGCCCACGTTGAAGCCCTGCGCGCCGCTGGCCTTGCGCAGCGCGCGCAGCGACCGCTGGGTGAACTCGCCCAGCTCGGCGACCTCGGCCTGGGTCAGCTCGTCGTAGCCGGACACGTGCCGGAAGGGCACGACCATCAGGTGGCCGGAGTTGTACGGGTAGAGGTTGAGGACGGCGTAGACGACCTCTCCCCTGGCCACGATCAGGCCGTCCTCGTCGCTCATCCGGGGGATCTCGTCGAACGGGCAGCCGTCGCCCGGCCCGGTGCCCGTCGGCTTGTTCTCGCCCTTGATGTAGGCCATGCGATGCGGGGTCCACAGCCGCTGGAAGTTGTCGGGCGCCCCGGCTCCTGCCTGATCGTGCATACCAAGCAGCATAAGACCCCGCGCCGAGGGGCCGCTCTTCCGGCGTGATCCTCCGCCCTCCGCGACGGGCCTAGGGTGAGGGCATGGCACAGCGACTCGAACCCATGCCCGCCGACTGGCAGCGCGCCCTGGCCGTCGTGGCCCACCCCGACGACCTGGAGTACGGCTGCGCCTCCGCCGTCGCCACCTGGACCGACGCCGGGCGCGAGGTCTCCTACCTGATCGCCACCCGCGGCGAGGCGGGCATCGACACGCTCGACCCCGCCGCGTGCGGGCCGGTGCGCGAGCGCGAGGAGCGGGCCAGCGCCGCCGTGGTGGGGGTGACCACCGTGGAGTTCCTCGACCACGCCGACGGGGTCGTCGAGTACGGGACGGCGCTCAGGAGGGACATCGCCGCCGCCATCCGCAGGCACCGCCCGGAGCTGGTGATCACCCTCAACCCCGACGACACGTGGGGCGGCACGTACTGGAACACGCCCGACCACCGGGCGGTGGGCCGGGCCGTGCTGGACGCCGCCGGAGACGCCGGAAATCGCTGGATATTTCCCGACACCGACGCCGCCCCCTGGAACGGCGTGCGCTGGGTCGCCGTCGCCGGCTCCAACTCCCCCACCCACGCCGTGGACGTCACCGACGGTCTGGAGCGGGGCGTGCGCTCGCTGCTGGAGCACCGCGCCTACATCGAGGCCCTGACCGACCAGGCCCCGGAGGTCTACGCCCGCGAGCTGATCGAGGGCTCCGCGCGGGAGGCCGCCGAACGCTTCGACGGCCGCCCGGCGGTCGCCTTCCGCCTGTTCCCCCGCTGACGCCCGGCCGACGCTGACACCCGGCCGGCACTGACACCCGGCCGGCACTGACACCCGGCCGGCACTGACACCCGGCCGGGCCTGGGCCGCCCGAAGCACGGCTCAGGCCCGGCAGGCTGGGAAGGCTCGCCGGGCCTGGAGCGGCGGGTCAGACCTGGACGCGGCGTTCCACGGCGTTGACGATCTCGGCGATGGCCTCCTCGACGGGCACGCCGTTCTTCTGCTCGCCGTTGCGGTAACGGAAGGACACCGCGCCGTTGGCGATGTCGTCGTCGCCGGCCAGCAGCATGTACGGGACCTTCGCCTTCTGGGCGTTGCGGATCTTCTTCTGCATGCGGTCGTCGGCCGCGTCGACCTCGACCCTGATGCCCCGCTCGCGCAGCCGCTTGGCGACGTCCTGGAGGTAGGGCACGTGGGCGTCGGCGATCGGGATGCCGACCACCTGCACCGGCGCCAGCCACGCGGGGAACGCCCCGGCGTAGTGCTCGACCAGGACGCCGAAGAACCGCTCGACCGAGCCGAACAGCGCCCGGTGGATCATGACCGGCTGCTGCCGGGAGCCGTCGGCCGCCTGGTACTGCAGGTCGAACAGCTCGGGCAGGTTGAAGTCGAGCTGGATGGTGGACATCTGCCAGGTGCGGCCGATGGCGTCGCGCACCTGGACGGAGATCTTCGGCCCGTAGAAGGCCGCGCCGCCCGGGTCCATCACCAGGTGGAGGTTCTCGGCCTCGGCCACCTCGCGCAGCGTGGTGGTGGCCTCCTCCCACACCTCGTCGGAGCCGACGAACTTCTCCGGGTCCTTGGTGGACAGTTCGAGGTAGAAGTCCTCCAGGCCGTAGTCGCGCAGCAGGTCGAGGACGAAGCGCAGCAGCGAGGTCAGCTCGTCGCGCATCTGCTCGCGGCTGCAGTAGATGTGGGCGTCGTCCTGGGTCAGGCCGCGTACCCGGGTCAGGCCGTGGACCACGCCGGACTTCTCGTAGCGGTAGACCGTGCCGAACTCGAACAGCCGCAGCGGCAGCTCGCGGTAGGACCGCCCGCGCGCCCTGAAGATCAGGTTGTGCATCGGGCAGTTCATCGGCTTGAGGTAGTAGCGGGCGCCCTCCAGCTCCATGGGCGGGAACATCCCGTCCTTGTACCAGTCGAGGTGGCCCGAGACCTGGTAGAGGTTCTCCTTGGTGATGTGCGGGGTGTTGACGAACTCGTAGCCGGCCTCCTCGTGCCTGCGCCGCGAGTAGTCCTCCATCACCTTGCGGATCACGCCGCCCTTGGGGTGGAAGACCGCCAGGCCCGAGCCCAGCTCGTCGGGGAAGGAGAACAGGTCGAGCTCGGCGCCGAGCCTGCGGTGGTCGCGCCGCTCGGCCTCCTCCAGCATCTTCAGGTATTCGTCCTGCTTGTCGCGGGACTCCCAGGCGGTGCCGTAGATGCGCTGGAGCTGCGGGTTCTTCTCGCTGCCGCGCCAGTAGGCGCCGCCGGAGCGCATGAGCTTGAACGCCGGGATCGACCGGGTGGAGGGCACGTGCGGCCCCCGGCACAGGTCTTTCCAGCACAGCTCGCCGGTCTTGGCGTCGAGGTTGTCGTAGATCGTGAGCTGCCCGGCCCCGACCTCGACGCTCTCCTCGTCGGCCGCGCCGCCCTTGAGCCCGATCAGCTCCAGCTTGTACGGCTCGCCGGCCAGCTCCTCGCGCGCCTCGTCGTCGCTGACGGCCCGGCGAGAGAACAGCTGTCCCTGCTTGACGATCTCCCGCATGCGCTTCTCGACGCGCTTGAGGTCGTCGGGGTTGAACGCCTGCTTGACGTCGAAGTCGTAGTAGAAGCCGTTCTCCACGGGCGGGCCGATGCCCAGCTTGGCCTCGGGGAACAGCTCCTGCACCGCCTGCGCCATGACGTGCGCGGTGGAGTGGCGGACGATGGCCCGGCCGTCTTCGCTGGAGACCTCGATCGGCTCGACCACGTCGTCCTGGGCCAGCGGGTGGGCGAGGTCGCGCGGCTCGCCGTTGACCCGGGCCGCGATGACGGTGCGGCCGTCGGCCTCCAGCGCCTCACCGGCCGTCGTGCCGGCCGCGACCACACGCTCGGCTCCGGCGAGGGTGATGCGTAGCTCGGCTGACACGGTGTCTCCCTTGGATCGCGCTCGATGTGCGGCACCGAGGCTGGTTCGATGGTGAACACCGATGCTATCGCGGGTGAAACCCCAGCCTTGTCAGGTCCTGGCGGGTGCCATGGAAGATGTTCCGGTCGAGCGGACTGCTGGCATATTGGTGGATTGTCCAGTCGCGCCACGGCGGCGGCACGAGGGGTTCGCCGCGCGGCCTCTCGGGGGAGGCGATCCACAGCGGGTAGTCGGCCAGGCCGGCGCAGTTCCCCGAGCGGGCGAACCAGTGGAAGGTGTAGATGAAGGGCCGCAGGCCGGCGTGCCGCTCGACGTGGTGGCACCAGCGGCGCGCGTACCTGGCGACCTGCTCGGGGCGCTGCCCGTCGCCGGTCTCCAGGTCGAGCGCCACCAGGTCGCCCCTGCGCAGGCCGCCCGCCGATCTGAGCACCGCCAGGAAGTGCCGGGCGTGCTCGATCGGGTCGCCCTTGGGCCGGGCGAAGTGGTACGCCCCGCACACCAGCCAGCTCTCGCGCATTCCTGACCAGTTGCGGGCGAACCACCGGTCGGTCCAGTCGCCGCCCTCGGTGGCCTTGGCGAAGGCGAAGGAGACCCCGGCCTCGGCGTGACCGGCCCAGTCGACGGAGCCCTGCCAGTTCGACACGTCTATGCCATGCAGCAAGCGCTTCACCTTGCCGGAGTTTATTGAGATGTCCCCCTATGAACCCTTCGACGCGCCGATGAGCAGCTCACGGGTGCGTTCCCGCTCGGCGAAGGTCGCGCCGACGAAGTCGGTCACCCCGGCCTGGCGCAGCCGTTCGAGCTGGGCGAGCACGGACTCCTCGTCGCCGACCACCGCGACGTTCCCGGGCCCGGCGGCGCCCTCGCGGTCGAGCATGGCCCGGTAGGAGGGCAGCGTGCCGTAGACGGCGAAGATCTCGTTGGCGCGCTCGACGGCCGCGGCGGGGTCGTCGGTGACGCAGACGGGCAGCGCGCAGACGATCCGCGGCGCCGGGCGGCCCGCCTCCGCGGCGGCGGCGGTGATGGTCGGGGCGACGTGCTCGGCCACCGTCTTCGGGCCGGTCATCCACAGCACCGTGCCGTCGGCGACCGTGCCGGCCAGCTTCAGCATGCGCGGGCCGAGGGCGGCGATGAGCACCGGGAAGCCCGCGCCCGGCGTGGTGAGCCGCACGTCGGCCCTGATCGTCTCGCCCGCCGCCTTGACCTGCTCGCCCCGGCTGGCCGGGAGCAGCACGTCGAGGTACTCCTTCATGTGGCGGTAGGGGCGCTCGAAGCTGAGGCCGAACATGTGCTCGATGACGACCTGGTGCGACAGGCCGATGCCGAGCGCCAGCCGGCCGCCGAGCGCGGCGTTGGCCGTCATCGCCTGCTGGGCCAGGGCCGCCGGGTGGCGCGGGTAGGTGGGCACGACGGAGGTGCCGAGCTCGATGCCGGGCACCTGGGAGCCGGCCACGGCCAGCGCGGTGAGGGCGTCGAGGCCGAAGATGTGGGACAGCCAGGCGGAGGCGAAGCCGTCCTCGGCCGCCTGGGCGATCTCGTCGCGGAGCGCGCCGAGCGGGTCGGGCCCTTGCCGTTCATTCAGGAAATATCCGAAACGCATGGAAACAGAACTCCGTTCTGGAGGCAGACGCGCCTGTATCTTCCCACGCCGCCGGGCGCGCTCACCCGTACGAAGGGGGCGGATTTGTAAAGTGGCCTCATGACGCACGATCGCGCAGGACAGCCCGCCCAGCCCGCCGACCTGGTCGACGTCGCCCGGCTGGTGACCTCCTACTACGCCCTGCACCCCGACCCCGCCGAGGTGGCGCAGCGGGTGGCGTTCGGCACGTCGGGCCACCGCGGGTCCTCGCTGCGGACGGCCTTCAACGAGGACCACATCCTGGCCACCAGCCAGGCCATCTGCGAATACCGCGCCTCCCAGGGCACCGACGGGCCGCTGTTCCTGGGCATCGACACGCACGCGCTGTCCGAGCCCGCCCGCGTGTCGGCGCTGGAGGTGTTCGCGGCCAACGGGGTCGAGGTGCTGATCGACTCCCGCGACGGCTACACGCCGACCCCCGCCGTCTCGCACGCCGTCCTGCGGCACAACCGGGGCCGCACGTCCGGGCTCGCCGACGGCGTGGTGGTGACGCCGTCGCACAACCCGCCCTCCGACGGCGGCTTCAAGTACAACCCGCCGCACGGCGGCCCCGCCGACACCGACGCCACCTCCTGGATCCAGGACCGCGCCAACCAGCTGCTGGCCGACGGCATGAAGGGCGTGTCCAGGATCTCCTACGCCAAGGCCCTCGACGCGGCCGGCCGCTACGACTTCCTCGGCGCGTACGTCGACGACCTGCCGTCCGTGGTGGACCTCGACGCGATCAGGTCGGCCGGGGTGCGCATCGGGGCCGATCCGCTGGGCGGGGCGAGCGTGGCCTACTGGGGCGAGATCGCCGAGCGCCACCGCCTCGACCTGACCGTGGTCAACCCGCTGGTCGACCCCACCTGGCGGTTCATGACGCTCGACTGGGACGGCAAGATCCGCATGGACTGCTCGTCGCCGTACGCGATGGCGTCGCTGATCGCCCAGCGCGACAGGTACGACATCGCCACCGGCAACGACGCCGACGCCGACCGCCACGGCGTCGTCACCCCCGACGGCCTGATGAACCCCAACCACTACCTGGCCGTCGCCATCTCCTACCTGTACGCCCACCGCGAAGGCTGGCCCGTCGCGGCGGGGGTCGGCAAGACGATGGTGAGCAGCGGCGTCATCGACCGGGTCGCCGCCTCGCTCGACCGGCGCCTGTACGAGGTGCCGGTCGGTTTCAAATGGTTCGTCCCCGGGCTGCTCGACGGCTCGCTCGGGTTCGGCGGCGAGGAGAGCGCCGGGGCCTCGTTCCTGCGGCGCGACGGCTCCCCCTGGTCCACCGACAAGGACGGCCTCATCCTCGCCCTGCTGGCCTCGGAGATCCTGGCGGTGACCGGCGAGTCGCCGAGCGCGCACTACCGCCGCCTGACCGAGCGGTTCGGCGAGCCCGCCTACGCCCGGGTCGACGCGCCCGCCACCCGCGAGGAGAAGGCGGTGCTGGCCAAGCTGTCGGCCGACCAGGTGACGGCGTCGTCGCTGGCCGGCGAGCCGATCACGGCGGTGCAGACGGCGGCCCCCGGCAACGGCGCGGCGCTCGGCGGCGTGAAGGTCTCGACCGAGAACGCCTGGTTCGCCGCCCGCCCGTCGGGCACCGAGGACGTCTACAAGATCTACGCCGAGTCCTTCAAGGGCCCCGACCACCTGGCCAAGGTGCAGGAGGAGGCCCGTTCGCTGGTCTCGGCCGCGCTGGGCTGAGCGGCCGGGCGGCCGGGCGGCTCAGCGGGGCAGTTCGCGGGCGGTGGCGGTGGGCATGCCGGTGCGTCCGAGGTCGGCGTGCCGGCCCGCCAGCACGCCCGCGCGGTAGCCCGTGCCGCTGGTCGTCGGGACGGACATGCGGATGCGCGGATAGTGGGCGGCCACCGCCAGGTCGACCTCGGCCCGGCGGTCGGCCAGCACCAGCGCGGTGCCGGCCCCGGCGGCCTCGGCCTCGGTCGCGGCGCGCGACTCGGCCTCGCGCAGCAGCCGGTACACCTCGTCGGTGAACCCCAGCAGCCACGAGCGCCGGTAGGCCCGCGCGGCGGCGAGCTCGCCCGGCGGCCGTACGCGGGCCAGGCCGGAGGCCATCT
>NZ_JBSFGJ010000404.1:0-8488 GCF_053596515.1 Nonomuraea sp. NPDC001684 | reverse complement strand
TGGCGGTCTTCCTGTTCCTCGGCGCGTGGAACGACTTCCTGTGGCCGCTGATCGCGCTGCGCACACCTGAGATGTTCACCCTGCCGGTCGTGCACAGCCCCTCGAAGCCGTCCCGCGCCGCGCCGTCCACGACCTCGTCGACGGCGGCCGGCGGCAGGTCCTCGCCCATGCCGTCATGGAGCGCGAGATGGTCGCTGACCAGGCGTTCGAAGGTGTCGAGCGAGTCGTGGTCGGTCAGGGCGAACTCCGGTGCGCCCAGCCGTCGGGTCACACGGCCCAGGAGGGAGGCGAGGCCGGGCGGGCCGGCCAGGCGCACCGGATGCCGCAGGACGTCCACCAGCGGCCGCGCGTCCTGCACGGCCCGGGTCAGACGTCTCAGTTCGGCGGCCACGAGAAGATCACCGCATTCCGTGGATCGTCAGAGGGCGCGCGGGTCGCCGCGCGCCGTGGGATTCGGGAGGTCACGGCGGGCCTCATCGGGTGGTGAAGGGGTGGCCGGTGGTGGTGGCCGTGGCGATCCGGTTGTTGGGGTTGGTGTTCTGCCCGGTGACCAGGACGGCGCCGTACCGGTCGAGGCTGACCCGGCCGCCGTACTCCTCGATCTCGTCGGTGTCCGGGTAGACGTCCACCTTGGTCGGGACGTACCGGGCGGCGAACCCCAGGCGCATCTCGTCGGTCAGGCCCTTGTGCGGCAGCGAGGCGTGCATGAGCGTCGACCAGAACAGGATGGCCTCGCCCGGCCTCATCACCATGGAGACGGCCTGCGACTCGTCGGGCTTCCAGTCGGGGTCGATCTGCAGGTCGCGGTAGTCGTAGCCGAAGAAGCCGCGCCGGACGCCGTCCTTGTCCTCCTGGTTGATCTTGTTGGGGTCGTAGTGCATGCGCTTGGTCTCGTCGTAGAACATCGTCTCGTGGGTGCCGGGGATGAACTGCAGGCACCCGGTGTCCTCGTTCGCCTCGGTGAAGGCGGTCCAGACGGTGATCGTGCCGCCGAACTCCTCCGCCTGCGGCCAGACGATCTGCGGCTTGCCGGAGGCGTTGGCGAAGGTGTCGGCCTGGTGCCAGTCGGTGCCCTCGTCCCCGGGGTACTTGGGGAAGAACTCGGTGCGCCAGCAGAGCACGTCCGGGCCGAGCACGCTGACCACGCGGTCCACGATCTGCGGCCGGCTGATGTGGTCGGCCAGGAAGGGCGAGTCCAGGTGCCGGTCGTAGTTGGAGATGTTGGTGTTGCCCGAGGCGGCGTCGTCGCGGTAGACGGCGTTGCTGCGGTCCATGAGACGCATGCGCTCGCGCCGCCAGTTCTGGCGCATCTCGTCGATCTCGTAGACCTTGAACGGGCCGAAGTAGCCCTGGGTGTGGAAGCTCTTCAGCTCCTCGGGGGTCATCGAGTACTCGCCCCGGACGGTGGTCTCGTGCATGGTCTATCCCCTCACGGTCAGTCGTTCCTCGACGCAGGAGGCCAGGGCGGCGACCGACGCCTCCTCCTCCAGCTCGCGTCCCGTCAGCTCCAGCCCGAAGCGCTCGTTCACCTGGGCGATGATGCGGGTCATCGCCAGCGAGGTCGCGCCCAGATCGAACAGGTCCACCCGGGGTGGCACCTCGTCGCGTTCGAGCACGTCCTCGGCGATGCGCTGCACGACCTTGGCGGCCGACGATGCCTGCGCGGACCTGGCCAGAGCGGCGCGGTCCGCCTTTCCCTGCGGCGTCATGGGGATCTCCGACACGATGTGGTAGGTGGACGGGCGGGCGTGCGCCGGCAACCGGCTCGCGGCCCGCTCGGTGAGCTGGTCGATCAGGTCCGGCCCCGGATCGCCGTCCGGCACGACGAAGGCCAGCAGCCGGACGTCGCCCTCGCCGTAGTCGCGGTGGGCCACCACCGCGTGGGCGACCCCCGGATGGCCGAGCAGGCACAGCTCGATCTCCCTGGGCTCCAGGCGGAACCCGCGGACCTTGATCTGGTCGTCGGACCGCCCGAGGTAGGCGTACTCGCCGCCGGGCAGGCGGGTGACGACGTCGCCGGAGTCGTAGCGGCGGCCGCCGTCCGGCGCGACCCTGAACCGCTCGGCGGTCAGCTCGGGCCGGTCCAGGTAGCCGCGGGCGAGCCCGGGGCCCGAGACGTGCAGGTTCCCTGTGGTCGCCGGGCGTCCGTGCTCGTCGAGCACATCGAGGCGCAGGTCCGGGATGGGCACGCCGATCGGGCTCAGCTCCGGGTGGTCGAGGTCGGCCGCGCGGACGCGGCGGTAGGTCACGTGGACGGTGGTCTCGGTGATGCCGTACATGTTGACGAGCTGCGGGCGCTCGTCGCCGTAGCGGTCGATCCACGGGGCCAGCAGCTCGACGTCCAGCCGCTCGCCGCCGAAGACGATCCGGCGCAGCCGGTACGGCGACGGCTCCTCCTGCCGGGCGTCGGCCGCCACCAGGTGCCGGAACGCGGAGGGCGTCTGGTTCAGCACGGTGACGCCCTCCGCCACCAGCAGCCGGCGCAGCGACTCTGGCGACCTGGCCACCTCGGCCGGGACGATCACCAGCCGGCCGCCGTACAGCAGCGCGCCCCAGAGCTCCCACACCGAGAAGTCGAAGCTGACGGAGTGGAAGAGCGTCCAGACGTCGTCGTCGCCGAAGCCGAACCACTGCTCGGTCCGCTCCAGCAGGCGCACGACGTTGCGGTGCTCGACCAGCACCCCTTTGGGCGCGCCGGTCGAGCCCGAGGTGTAGATGACGTAGGCCAGATCGTCGTCGCGGGCCGTGGCCGCGGGGCGTCCCTCGGGCGGCTCGGCGTCGGCGAGCACGACCTCGCCGGGCAGGACGCCGCCGAGCCGGCCGGCCACCCCGGACGTCGTGACGACCGTGCGGACCCCGCTGTCCTCCAGCAGGTACGCGATCCGCCCCGCCGGGTAGCCGGGGTCGATCGGCACGTACGCGCCGCCCGCCTTGAGTATCGCGAGCAGCCCGGCCACCAGGTCGATGCCGCGGTCGGCGCACAGCCCCACCAGCACGCCGGGGCCGGTCCCCGCGGCCTGCAGCAGGCAGGCCAGCCGGTCGGCGCGGGCGTCCAGGTCTCCGTAGGTGATCTCCTCGGCGCCGCAGGTCACGGCGATCCGGTCGGGGGCCTTCGCGGCGCGCTCGGCGAAGAGCTCGTGCAGGCAGCGGCCGGTCATGTCGCGTACATCCCCCAGTGGTGCGGGGTGAGCCCGGTGTCGTGCATGCTGCCGGGCACGAACATCCTGGCCCAGGTGCCGCCGCCGCGCTCGGGCGCGATGCGCTGCTGGAAGTACAGGTCCCGCACCTTCTCGTCCTTCACGTGCAGCGCCAGGACCTTGTAGTAGGTGCTCAGCGACTTCATGTGGATCAGCCAGTGGATGCGGTCGGCCGCGCCGAAGGCCTCCTCGTAGACGAAGACGGTGGCCTCGCCGGGCAGGTTCTCGTTGATGGACTCGGCGGCCTCGCGGGCGAACGTGCGCCCCTCGGACCGGAAGTCGTAGTCGAGCTGCGCGGTCCGGTGCAGCAGCAGGCCGCAGTTGCCCGAGTGGACGAGCTGCTCGTAGGGCTGCGGCACCTGCTCGCGGGCGCCGGGCAGCCCGGTGATCTCGCCCTGCTGCAGGTAGACCGTGGACTGCTTCTCGCGCTCGCCGTCGACCGCGGTCCCGTACATGCCCCAGAACTGGGGCAGCAGCACGGTCTCGGTCATGCTGCCGTCGACGAAGATCTCGTCCCAGCCGCTGTCGGCGGTGTTGTCGCGGTACTCGTCGTCGGAGGTGCCCATGTGCACCATCTGCTCGTAGGCGTGCAGCGAGCTGAGGTGGATCAGCCAGTGCAGCCGGTCCTTGGTCCCGAACGTCTCCTCGTACAGGAAGACGCTGGCGACGCCCACCTGCTTGGCGGTCACCATCTCGGCCATCATGCGGGCGAACTTGCGCCCCTTGGCGTGGGAGCCGTTCCTGACCTGCGCGGTCCGCTCGACGATCACGCCGGCCGTGGCCGAGTTGATCAGATCCGCCGCGGGCACCGAGGTCTGCTGCTCGGCCGGCGGGATGACGGGATTCGGGTTGGTCATCGTTCCACTCCGTCTGTCGGCTTGTTCGTCACGCTAATGAGGGCCCGCCGTGCTGCCTGCTCAATAGTGAGCAGGGGCTTCACAGCGGGATGTTGGTGTGGTCGCCGCGCAGCGGCACGGCCTTGAGCAGGGCCTCGGCGAGCCGCCGCCGGGTGCCGGCCGGCTCGATCACCTCGTCCACGACGCCGATCTCCACGGCCTTGCCGACGCCGCCGGCCTCGCGTTCGTGCTCGGCGACGAGCCGGCGGCGCAGCTCCTCGCGCCCGTCCCGCGGGCCGTCGCGCAGCTTCCTGCGGTGCAGGATGTCCACGGCGGCCTCGGCGCCCATGACGGCCACCTCGGCGGTGGGCCAGGCGTAGACCGCGGAGGCGCCCAGGGCGCGGGAGTTCATGGCGACGTACGCGCCGCCATAGGACTTGCGCAGCACGAGCGTCACCCGGGGCACGACGGCCTCGGCGAAGGCGTGCAGCAGCTTGGCGCCGCGCCGGACCACACCGTCCCACTCCTGCCGGACGCCGGGCAGGTAGCCGGGCACGTCCACGAGCACGACGAGCGGCACGCCCAGCGAGTCGCACATGCGGACGAACCGCGCGGCCTTCTCGGCCGCCGCCGCGTCGAGGCAGCCCCCCTTGCGCAGCGGGTTGTTGGCGATGACGCCGACGGTCCTGCCGGTCAGCCGGCCGAGCGTGGTGACGAGGTTGGGCGCCCACTTCGGATGCAGCTCCTCGCCGGGGCCGTCGAGCAGCCGGGCGACGATCGGGTGCACGTCGTAGGCGCGCCTGGCGCGTTCGGGGAGCAGGCCGCCGAGCTCGGGGTCGTCGCGGGCCTCCCAGGGGCGCAGCTCGCCCTGGCCGCCGAGCAGGGTGGTGACCCGGCGGGCGGCGGCGACGGCGCCCTCGTCGTCCGGGGTGGTGAGGTGGGCCAGGCCGCTGCGCCTGCTGTGCGGGTCGGGGCCGCCGAGCCGTTCCATGTCGACGTCCTCGCCGGTGACCTTGCGGACGACGTCCGGGCCGGTGACGAAGACGCGCCCGCTCTCGCTCATGATCACCACGTCGGTGAGCGCCGGGCCGTAGGCCGCGCCGCCGGCGGCCGGGCCGAGCACGACGGAGATCTGCGGGACGGCGCCGGAGGCCCGGACCATCGCGGCGAACACCTGGCCGACGCCGTCGAGCGCGGTGACGCCCTCGCCCAGCCGGGCGCCGCCGGAGTGCCAGAGGCCGACGACGGGCGCCCGCTCCCGGACGCCGAGGTCGATGGCCCGGACGATGCGGGCGCAGCCCTCGGCGCCCATCGCGCCGCCCATCCGGCCGGGGTCGGTGGCGTAGGCGACGGCCGGTCCGCCGCCGATGCAGCCGCGGGCGGCGAGCACGCCGCAGCCGTCGTCGCCGTCGTCGTCGCCGGGCAGCGGCCGGACGGTCCCTGGGTCGAAGAGCGCGCGGACCCGGTCCCGCGGGTCGCGGTTCATCCCCAGGTCACCGGGAGGGCGTGCACGCCGTACACGAACATGTCGGAGCGGAAGGGCACCTCCTCCAGCGGCACCGCGAGGCGCAGCCCCGGGAGCCGGGCGAACAGCGTGGACCAGGCGATCTCCAGCTGGGCGCGGGCCAGGAGCTGGCCCATGCACTGGTGGATGCCGAAGCCGAAGGACAGGTGCTCCTGCCGGTCGGCGAGGTCGCCGAAGCGGCCGAAGTCCAGCCGGTCGGGGTCGGCCCACACCTCCTCGTCGCGGTTGGCCGCGGCCAGCACGACGACCACGCCCTCGCCCTTCCTGATCAGCTTGCCGCCGACCTCGACGTCGGCGGTGGCCGCGCGGCGGGCGCCGTAGTCGATGACGGTCTGGTGGCGGATGATCTCCTCGATGGCGGCGGGCAGCGCCTCGGGACGTTCGCGCAGCTCGGCCAGGCGTTCGGGGTTCTCCAGCAGCGCCACGGTGCCCACGCCGATCTGGTTGGCGATGGTCTCGTAGCCGGCCACCATCAGCAGCGTGGCGATGCCGACGACCTCCTCCCGGCTGACCTTGGCCGCCTCGCGGTGGGCGCCCAGGCTGCTGAGCAGGTCGTCGGCGGGCCGCTGCTCGCGCTCGGCGACCAGCCGCTCCAGGTAGTGGCGCAGGTCCTCGCGGACCTTCATGCGCTGCTCGGGCTCCACGTTGCGGTCGCCGATGACCTTGGTGGTCTCGTGGAAGTAGTCGCGGTCCTCGTACGGCACCCCGAGCAGTTCGGTGATGACCTGGGAGGGCAGCGGCAGGGCCAGCGTCTGGACCAGGTCGGCCGGCGGGCCCTGGGCGGCCATCTCGTCCACGAGCGCCTCGGTGATGCGCCGGATGGCCGGGCGCAGCGCCTCGACCCGCCTGCGGTTGAACTCCGGCAGCAGCAGGCGGCGCAGCCGCGAGTGGTCGGGGGGGTCCATCCTGATGAAGGTGCCCGGCCCCGGAGGCTGCGAGGTGAGCCGGGCCGGGAAACCGGGGGTGGCGAAGTCGGAGCTGAACCGGGCGTCGCCGAGCACGGCGCGGGCGTCCTCGTACCGCGTCACCAGCCAGACCTCGCTCCCGTCGAAGTCCAGCCGGACGCGCGTGATGGGCCGCCCCGCCTGCAGGTCCCGGTATTCGGACGGCGGATCCAGCGGGCACGTCCTGGGGATGGGGTAGGAGTCCATGCCAGCAGCCTCGCCCGCGCGCCCGCCCGCGTCTGCTCAACTGTGAGCAGGCTCGTGCGTGCAGGCCGGTACGGGCGGACATGGCGATGGCGGGGCCGCGCACGGCCCCGCCACCCGGTGCTCCGGGGTCACGCCCTGGCGGCACGCCCCTGGTTGGGCGCGGCCTTCTGGTCGGCCTTGCCCGCCTTCGATCGGCCCATCGACATGTCGCGCAGCGGGACCTCCTTCAGGAAGAGGCTGGCCACCAGGCCGATGCCGACCGCGATCGCGCAGGCCAGGAACAGGTCGCCCAGCGCGTCGGCGAGCACCGCCGGCGCGACGCCCTCGCCACCCTGACCGGCGACGCCGAGCCGGGACGACATGATCGAGCCGAGGATCGCCAGCGAGACCGGCCCGGCGATCATCCGCCAGAACTGGATCTGGCTGGTGCCGACGCCCACCTGCTCCATCGGGATCGCGCTCTGCGTGACGGCCGTGGCCATCGGGAACGCGATGCCGATGCCGACGCCGATGAGCACCATGGCGACGATCGGCAGGCCCTGCCCGCTGTCCGGCCCGACGGCCGACAGGATCAGCAGCCCGGCGACGATGGCGGCCATGGCGAACACGCCGAGCAGCCGGTAGCGCGGCATGGCCGTCATCGCCTTGCCGGCGATCGGGGCCATGAGCATCAGGCCGAGCATCATCGGGATCAGCAGCGTGCCGGAGTGGGTCGCGCTCACGCCGAGCACGCCCTGGTAGAGCAGCGGCACGTAGAAGGCCGTGCCCATCATGGCGAAGGCGGAGAAGAAGGCCACCACGGCCATGACGGACACCTGGTTGCTCCGGAACAGCGCGAACGGCACCAGCGGGTTCTTGGCCACCCGCGTCTCGACGAAGTAGAACGCCACCAGCAGCACGGCGCCGCCGATCAGCAGGGCCAGCACCTCGGGCGAGGTCCAGGCGTGCCGGTCGCCGGTGAGCGTGAGCCCGATCAGGATCGGGACGAGCCCGGCCACGAGCGTGACGACGCCGGCGAAGTCGATGTCGCGCCAGCTCGCGCCGCTGCGCACGAACGGGACGCCGATCAGCACGGCGGCGATCGCGAGCAGCCCGATGGGCACGTTGACGTAGAAGACCCAGCGCCAGCTCCAGTTGTCGGTGATGAACCCGCCGAGCGGCGGCCCGATCACCATGCTGAGGCCGGAGAAGCCGAAGAAGACGCCCTGCATCTGGGTGCGGCGCTCGGGCGTGTAGACGTCGGCGAGCAGCGTGAAGACGTTGGCCATCAGCACGCCGCCGAACAGCCCCGCCAGCCCGCGCGCTCCGACGAGCTGGGGCATCGTCTGGGCCGCGCCGCACAACCACGACGCCACCAGGAAGCCCGCCAGACCGACGAGCAGCACCGGTTTGCGGCCGAACATGTCGCCGAGCTTCCCGGCGATCGGCACGACGACGGCGGCCGCGACGGCGTAGGAGACCCCCACCCACGCGTACAGCGACAGGCCGTGCAGGTCGGCGGCGATCCGGGGCATCGCCGCCCCCACCACCGAGACGTCGATCGACGCCAGCGCCAGGGCCAGGAGTGCGCCGATGGTGGCGAACAGCTGGCCGCGCGTACTCGAACCGGTTTGGTTCATGTCATCGCCTCCCTTGTTCTTGGCAGCCGTCCCACTTCTTCGCGGACCCATGCCGACTCCAGCCCACACGAAAGCGCCCCGCGGGTCTGCTCAACACTGAGCATCCGGGGAGCGCCCGGCTTCCTACCATCGGCCGCATGACGACGCACCCGGCAGCACT
>NZ_JBSFGJ010000403.1:0-8515 GCF_053596515.1 Nonomuraea sp. NPDC001684 | reverse complement strand
GCGGCAACCGTCCCGCCCGCTGTCGGGGTCGCGCAGCCGCTGCGGGTCCTGGCACACCTCGTCCGGCAGGTCGAGCACCTCGGGAAGGCCCAGCTCCTCGCCCTGGTAGACGTAGGCCGAGCCGGGCAGCGCGAGGGTCAGCAGCGCGGCGGCGCGGGCTCTGGCCAGGCTGCCGTAGCGGGTGACGTGCCGCTTGACGTCGTGGTTCGACAACACCCAGGTGGTGGGCGCGCCCACGGAGCCGGCCGTGGCGAGCGAGGAGTCGATCACCGCGCGCAACTCGGCGGCGTCCCACGGGGTGAACAGGTAGTGGAAGTTGAAGGCCTGGTGGAGCTCGTCGGGCCGGACGTACATGGCCAGGCGTTCGGCGGTGGGCGCCCACGCCTCGGCGACGCCGATGCGCTCGCCGGGGTAGGAGTCGAGCACCCGCCGCCAGGCCCGGTGGATCTCGTGCACGCCGTCGTTGTCGAAGTACGGCACCGGCTCGCGGCCGATCATCCTGGTCTGGTTCGGGTGGCCGATGTCGGGCAGGCCGGCCGGTTTGACCATGCCGTGCGCCACGTCCACGCGGAAGCCGTCCACGCCCAGGTCGAGCCAGAAGCGCAGGATCGACTCGAACTCGCCGCGCACCTCGTCGTCGTCCCAGTTGAGGTCGGGCTGGGCGGGGTCGAACAGGTGCAGGTACCACTGGCCGTCCTCGACCTGCGTCCAGGCCGGGCCGCCGAAGATCGACTCCCAGTCGTTGGGCTGGTCGCGGAAGATGTACCGATCGCGCCGCTCGCCGCGCAGCGCGGCCTGGAACCAGGCGTGCGCCGACGAGGTGTGGTTCGGCACGACGTCCACGATGACGCGCAGGCCGTGGCCGTGGGCCTCGTCGATGAGCGCCTTGGCGTCGGCCAGGGAGCCGAACAGCGGGTCGACGTCCCGGTAGTCGGCCACGTCGTAGCCGAAGTCGGCCATCGGCGAGGTGTAGAAGGGCGTCAGCCAGACGGCGTCCACCCCCAGCTCGACCAGGTACGGCAGGCGATCGCGCACGCCTATCAGGTCGCCGACGCCGTCGCCGTTGCCGTCGGCGAAACTGCGCACGTAGACCTGGTAGATCACGGCGTCACGCCACCACATGTTCATGGATCTCCCCCCGGGTTTCCGCACCATGAAAGCCCTTGCCGCAAGTTTACGCAAGCCCTTCCATGCACCTCGTATCCGGATTTATGGGTATACGGCCGCCTAAAACCCCTGGCCGAAACCCCTGCGGGTGAGATTCTTTATGTCAAGGGTGGACATCCAGCGTTAAGGCGCGATGTACTACCTCTTCAATCAGCCTCGTCACAGGTGACACGCGCGCAAGGTGTGGGCCCATGAGCTCGGTCGTTCTCGACAAAGTGACCAAGGTGTATCCGGGCGACTACCTGGCAGTCGACCGGCTGAGCCTGCAGGCCGAGGATGGCGAGTTCCTCGTCCTCCTCGGTCCTTCCGGTTGCGGCAAGTCCACGCTGTTGCGGATGATCGCCGGCCTGGAGGAGATCACGGAAGGCGATCTCTGGCTGGACGGCCAGCTCGCCAACCACCTGCCGCCGCGCGACCGCGACGTGGCCATGGTGTTCCAGAACGGCGCCCTCTACCCGCACCGGACCGTGCGCGGGAACATCGCCTTCCCCCTGGAGATCGCCAAGTCGGACCCGGCGATGGTGCGCGACCGCGTCACCGAGCTGTCGAAGGCGCTGCACATCGACGAGACGCTCGACCGCCGCCCCGGCACCCTGTCGGGCGGCCAGCGACAGCGCGTGGCGATGGGCCGGGCGATCGTCCGGCAGCCGAAGCTGTTCCTCATGGACGAGCCGCTGTCGAACCTCGACGCCGGCATGCGCACCGAACTGCGGATGGAGATCTCCGCGCTGGTCAGGTCGCTCGGGGTCACCACGATCTACGTCACGCACGACCAGGTCGAGGCGCTCACCCTGGCCGACCGGATCGCGATCCTGAATCGCGGCGTCCTGCAGGACGTCGGCACTCCGGCCCAGATTTACAACGATCCAGCGACGGCGTTCGTGGCGGCCTTCCTCAACTCCCAGCAGTTGAACCTGTTGGCGGCCGGTGTCAGGACGCCGCAGAACCAGTACGTCATGCTCGACTTCGGCCCGCACCGGCTCACGATGCCCTGGAGCGATCCCAGGGCGTACGCGATCTCTCAGCACACGGGCGGGCAGGTGCTGGTCGGCATGCGTCCCGACGGGCTGGCGCCGGTGCCGGAGTCGTACGACGGGCCGTCCTTCTACGGGCGGGTGCGGGCGCTGGAGTACCACGGGCACGAGTGGCTGGCGTACCTGGAGTGCGGCATGCCGGCGATGCCGGTGCCCGAGCCGCCGGACCCGCGCGCCCGCCTCAACGGCGAGCGCGACGGCGCGGGCGGGCTGACCGGGATGGTGCGGCGGCTCTTCTCGCAGCGCGCGCCGGAGCACGAGGAGCAGGAGCAGGTCGGACAGAACGTGGGCAGCGGCTTCCACCGCCGCTCCGACCTGATCGTCCGGCTGGGCAACCGGCCGATGTGGCGGGCGGGGGACGCGGCGAAGGTCGCGGTGGACCTGTCCCGCCTCATGATCTTCACTTTGGACGGCGCCCGCATCGACCCGCCGCGCCGCTGACCTCTGGCGCGCCTCGAAAGCACAGCGGGATCGACACCCTGCCCCCACCGTCGAGCGCACCGACCTGACGCCCCGCCGGACTCGCGCCGCACCCACCGTGCCGCGCGGGCCCGGCCTTCGCCATGCCCCGGCACAGCCCCACCTTGACCAACCGGACCTCGGTCCGTATCGTTGGCGACACTAACCGGACCGCAGTCCAGAAAGGTGTTCGCCATGTCCAGGTTGCTGCACATCTCCGCCTCACCCCGCGGCACGGAATCGATCTCCGCCGCCATCGCCGAGACGTTCGTCCAGGAGTACCTCGCCACCCACCCCGCCCACACCGTGGACCGCTTCGACCTCTGGGACGGCACGCTGCCCGAGTTCGGCCCCGCCGCCGCCCGCGCCAAGATGACGGTGTTCGGCGGCGGCACCCCCGCGGGCGAGGAGGCCGAGGCCTGGGCCGCGGCGGTCAGGACGTTCGAGCGCTTCGACGCCTACGACCGCTACCTGTTCAGCGTGCCGATGTGGAACGCGGGCGTGCCGTACAAGCTCAAGCAGTTCATCGACGTGGTCAGCCAGCCCGCGATGATCTTCGACGTGCACCCGGAGACGGGGTACCGCGCGCTGCTGACCGGCAAGCGGGCGGCCGTCGTCTACACCAGCGCGGTGTGGGGGCCGCGGCTCGGCCCGGAGTTCGGCACGGACTTCCAGTCCACGTTCTTCGGCGACTGGCTGCGCTGGACGGGCATCGCCGACGTGCAGGAGATCCGCCACCACCCCACGCTCACCGGCTCCTACGACGCCGAGCGCAAGCAGGCCGACGAGCACGCCCGCCGCGTCGCCAGGACCTTCTAGACCGTCGCCGGGCTCCAGCGCGGACCGGCCGGGGTGTCCTCCACGGTCACGCCGCCGCGCGCCATCGCCTCGCGCAGCGCGTCCGCGATCTCGTACCGCCCCTCCCCCCGCAGCCGCGCGCGCAGGTCGAGCAGGGGTTCGACCAGGGGACGCAGACCGGCGGTCGCGGCGGCCTCGCCCAGCCGGGCGATCAGCAGCCGCATCAGCTCCCGGGCCTGGTCGACCCCGCCCGCGTCCTCCTCGGTGTCGGCCGCCCACGTGACGATCTCCGCCTCCAGGTCGAGCACGAGCCGCGCCGCCGCCGCCAGGTCCGGCTTGCCGACCGCGTCCTCGAACAGCCGCTCGCAGGAGCGGACCGTCTCCTCCAGCGTGACGGCGGGCCCCGCGGCGGCGCGGGCGGCGGGCGGTAACGGCGGGACCGCGCCGGACATGGCGCCCGCCGCCAGGCCGCGGACGGCGGCCAGGCTCGTCCGGGTCCCGGCCGGCAGGACGCTCACCGCCCCCGGACGCCGTACGGTCAGGCCGCCGCGCCCGGCCACCTCCACCGCCTCCGACTCCAGGTCGATGATCAGCGCCGTGTGCTCGTCGAGCCCCAGGACGGCGGTCTCCGGCGGCAGCTCCCGCTCCATCCGCGACAGCCGCCGCTCGCCCAGGTAGCAGTAGCGGGTGTCGTGGGTGCCGCCCTCGGCGTTGTCGAAGTGCGGGATCAGCACGGCCCGCAGGCCCAGCGGCTCCAGCAGGCCGATGCCCTCGCGCCAGTGAGGCTCGGCGCCCACCTTGTAGATCTCGTAGACGGGCACGGTGGCCAGGCCCGCGGTGCAGGCGGCGGCCGAGGCCAGCACGGTCACCCCCTGCCGGGAGCGCACCCGGGCACGCAGGTCGCCGGCCACGCCGGAGGCGGCCCACCGGTCGAGCGCGTACGTAGGGCTGCCCGGCCCGGAGAACACCCAGTCGGCGCCCGTGATCGCGGTGGCCGCTTCGACCTCCAGCCCGACGCTGCGGGCGAAGTAGCGGCGGGCGCGGGCGGAGATGTCGGCGGCGTTCTCCTGGAAGGCGTAGGGCGTGTCGAGCAGCACGGCACGGGCCCCCGCGCGCAGCCCGCGGGCCACCGCCCGGTGGACCTCGACCATGGTCGGGCTCGTCTCCCCCGACCCCATGAGCACCAGCGAACCCGGCATGCCCTCGGCCCCTTCCCCACCCGCCGGTGACCGCGGGGCCCCGGCACGCGCCCTGACCAGCCCCGAGCCCGGCGAGAGCCCCGAGGAGGCCGCGCGACGGCCCGGCGGGGTCCGCGACGATGACCCGCCCCCCATCTTGCACTCCACGAGCCGGCGGCACGAGCCCGGCGAGAGGATCGTGCCGGCCTACGCGGTGTGCCCCGAGCCGTCGCCCTGGCCGCCCACGGCCGAGCCTCCCGTGACGGGGACCGCGCGCGGCGCGGCGCCCGCGCCGGCGGACCGCCGGGAGACCCGCCGGCCCAGCGCCTGCATGGGGCGTTCGACGTAACGGTAGGAGAGCGCGCTGACGGCCAGGATCAGCGCCAGGGCCAGCCCGGCCATCGCGAGCTGATACGGCAGCGGCGCCCGCCGCAGGTCGCCGGTGACCTCCACGAAGTACTTCAGCAGCGGATGGTGCACCAGGTAGAGCGAGTAGCTGATCAGCCCGAGCCAGGTGAGCACGGGGGGCAGCCGCCGTCCGCGCAGCGCCATCGCGCCCGCGAAGGTGGCCGCCGCCAGCGCGATCGTGGTCAGCCACACGTCGGCCTCGACCCACCACCAGCCGCTCTCGATCGCCCACACCGGAGCCACGACGACCAGCGCCGCCGTCACCGCGACCGGCCACAGGCCGCCGCGCCCGCGCTCCCAGCGGTGGATCGCCGTGCCGGCGAACATGACCGCGACCACGGCCGCGCCCAGCCACGGCACCCGGCTGCTCAGCAGCAGCAACGCCAGCGCCATCAGCCCGAGCAGGCACGCCGCGGTCCGGCGGAACCAGCCGCCGACCACGCAGGCGAGCCCGGCGGCGAACACCGCGCACGACACGTAGGCCGGCCATCCGCCCCGCAGCACCGCCCCCGACGCCACCAGACCCACCGCCACGGACGCCCCGGCGAACAGGACGGACACCAGCCCGCTGCGCTCGTGCGCCCCGATCAGGAACAGCGCCGTGACCAGCAGGTAGAACACCATCTCGTACGACAGCGTCCACATCGTGTCGGCCACGCCGCCCACGCTCACGACGTCGAGCAGCATGGTCGCGTGGGCCGCCACCGCGCTCCCGTCGCGCGGCACGCCCTCGCGCACCGGCACCCACCAGGAGGCGGCCAGCACCAGCGCGATCACAGCCAGGTAGAGGGGGTAGAGGCGGAAGGCGCGGCTGGCCCAGAAGGCCCGCACGTCGCCGTGGCGTTCCAGCGAGGTCGGGATGATGTACCCGCTGACCAGGAAGAACACCAGGATGCCGTAGACGCCGAGGCTGAACCAGTAGGGGCGCAGCGCGGGCAGGAACCACGGCAGCAGGTGCTCGGCGACCACCGCGAGCGCGCCGATGCCGCGCAGGGCATCGAGCCAGGCGAGCCTGGACGGCGCGCCCGGCGTGGTCGGGTGGGGGGTCGCGGCGGTCGGCACCCGCCCCAACTTACCCGCAGCGGGCTAGGTGATGCGGTGGGTCGCCAGGGACGCGTGGTGGTCGGCTCCGTCGGGGCCGCAGGGGTCGGTGTGGACGGTGGCGGCGCGCAGGCGCGGCAGGTCGTGGATCAGGCGGTGCTCGGCCTCGACCGCCACGGCGTGGGCGTCCACGACCGACATGGCGTGGTCGACCAGGATCTCGACCTCGGCGTGCAGGGCGTGGCCGAGCCAGCGCAGGCGCACCGAGCCGACGCGCTCGACGCCGGGGACGCCGGCCAGGATGCGTTCGGCCTCGTCCACCAGGGCGGGGTCGACGGCGTCCATGAGGCGGTGGTAGATCTCGCGGGCGGCGTCGCGCAGCACGAAGCAGATGGCGACCGTGATCAGCAGGCCCACGACCGGGTCGGCGATCGGGAAGCCGAGCGCCGCGCCGCCCGCGCCGAGGAGCACGGCCAGGGAGGTGAAACCGTCGGTCCTGGCGTGCAGGCCGTCGGCCACGAGCGCGGCCGAGCCGATCTGGCGGCCCACGGTGATGCGGTAGCGCGCCACCCACTCGTTGCCGACGAACCCGGCCAGCGCGGCGGCGGCGACCCAGCCGAGCGCCCGGACGTCCTGGGGCTCGACGAGCCGCCGGACGGCCTCGTACCCGGCGAGCGCGGCCGAGGCGGCGATGAGCACGACGATGGCGATGCCCGCGAGGTCCTCGGCCCTGCCGTAGCCGTAGGTGAAGCGGCGGGTGGCGGCCCGGCGGCCGAGCGAGAAGGCGATGGCCAGCGGGACGGCGGTCAGCGCGTCGGCCAGGTTGTGCAGGGTGTCGCCGAGCAGTGCGACCGACCCCGACGCCACGACGATCACGGCCTGGACCACGGCGGTGAGCATGAGGACCGCGAAGGACACGGCCAGCACGCGCATGCCCCGGCTGCTGGACTCCAGGGCGCTGTCGGTTCTGGCGGCGCTGTCGTGGCTGTGCGGCGTTAACACGTGCGCGGCCTTGGCGGCCAGCGCCCTGAGCCCCCGCCGCTCCCCCGGCCCGTGCCCGTGGCCATGCCCGTGACCGTGGCCGTGACCATGACCGTGCGGATGGGTATCGGAGTCAGACATGAGCACCCCTTCGCTTGCGCGTCTCGTCCGCTCCGACCAGGATATGTAGTCATGTACGCACGCGACAACGTCTCAGGTGCGGACCACTCGCAGGAGCAACCCACTCCCGCCCAGGTCAACGCCGCCGTGGACGCCTTCCGCATGCTCAGCGACGCCACCCGGCTCCGGCTGATGTGGGAACTGTCAGCCGGTGAGCTGGACGTGAACTCCCTGGCCGAGGCGGTCGGCGCGGCGCGCCCGTCGGTGTCGCAGCACCTGGCCAAGCTCCGGCTGGCCGGTCTGGTGGACACCCGCAGGGACGGCCGCCGAGTGCTCTACCGCGCCCGCGACGGGCACGTGCGGGCGCTCATCGCCGAGGCGCTGTCCCATGCCGACCACGAGGTCTCGGGGCTGCCCCGGCACGACTAGCTACCAGCCCACCCGGCCCTTGCCGGAGACGAGGGCGCGGGCGATCACCAGCCGCTGCACGTCGTTGGTGCCCTCGCCGATCGCCATCAGCGGCGCGTCCCGGTAGAGCCGTTCGACCACGAACTCCTGGGAGTAGCCGTAGCCGCCGTGGATGCGCATCGCCTCCAGCGAGGCCTTCAGCGCCACCTCGGAGGCGAAGTACTTGGCCATGCCCGCCTCCATGTCCACCCGCTTGCCGCCGTCGGCCTGGGCTGCGGCCCAGTACGTGAGCAGCCGGGCGGCCTGGATCTCGGTGGCCAGGTCGGCGAGCTTGAGCTGGACGGCCTGGAAGTCGGCGATGGGCTGCCCGAACGCGGTGCGCTCGCGCGCGTACTCCAGGGCGGCGTCGTAGGCCGCCTGTGCGACGCCGACCGCGCGGGCGGCGATGTTGACCCGGCCGATCTCCAGCCCGCCCAGCACCTGCTGCATGCCGCGTCCCTCGACGCCCCCGAGCAGCGCCGAGACCGGCACGCGGACCTCGTCGAGCACGACCTCGCAGGTCTCGGTGCCCTTGTAGCCGAGCTTGGGCAGGTCGCGGCTGACGCCGAAGCCGGGCGAGGCCGGATCGACGAGCAGCACCGACATGCCCTTGTGGGCGGGCTCGGTGACCGAGGTCTTGACCAGGACGGGCAGCGGGTCGGCGTGCCGGGCGTTGGTGATCCACGTCTTGGTGCCGGTCACCACGTAGTGGTCGCCGTCGCGGACCGCGCGGGTCTGGATGCCCTGCAGGTCGGTGCCGGCGCCGGGCTCGGTGAGCGCGATGGCGGTACGCCGGACGCCCGCGGCCAGGTCGGCGAGGTGGAGGCGTTTCTGCTCGTCGGTGCCGTGTCTGGCGATCATCCAGCAGGCCAGCGAGTGGGA
>NZ_JBSFGJ010000402.1:0-8518 GCF_053596515.1 Nonomuraea sp. NPDC001684 | reverse complement strand
GGGGCCTGGGCGGCGGCGGGGGCCGGCGCGGCGGCGGCCGGCTGGGCGGCCGGAGCCGCGGCCGGGGCGGCGGCCTGGGCGCGCTGGGACTTGGCGGCCTCCAGCACGTCCTGCTTGCGGATGCGGCCGCCGACGCCGGTGCCGTTGATCGAGTCGAGGTCGACGCCGTGCTCGTTGGCGAGCTTGCGCACCAGCGGCGTCACGTAGGGGCTGTCGCCCGAGGACGGCAGCGGCGTGGGCTCGGCGGGCTGCTGCGGAGCCGGGGCCTGCGGGGCCGGAGCCGGAGCGGCCTGCGGGGCCGGGGCCTGCGGGGCCGGAGCCGGGGCGGCCTGCTGGGGAGCGGGCTGGGCCGGGGCCGGCTGCGGGATGGAGGAGGCCGGGGGAGCCGGGGCGGGCTCGGGCTCGGGCTCCGGCTCGGGCTCGGGCGCGGCCTGCGGGGCCGGGGCGGCGGCGCCCGGCTGGGCGTTCTCGTCGATGATGGCGAGCTCGGCGCCGACCTCGACCGTCTCGTCCTCAGCCACGACGATCTTGGTGAGGACACCCGCGGAAGGCGACGGGATCTCGGTGTCGACCTTGTCGGTCGAGACCTCGAGGAGCGGCTCGTCGGCCTCGACGCGCTCGCCCTCCTTCTTCAGCCAACGGGTTACCGTGCCCTCGGTCACGCTCTCGCCGAGCTGGGGCATCTGTACGGAGACCGGCATCGTTATTCTTCTCTCGCGTTCTGATCTCGAGGGCTGGACTAGTTGTGTACGTGCAACGGCTTGCCGGCCAGGGCCAGCATCGCCTCACCGACTGCCTCGGACTGGGTCGGATGTGCATGGATGAGCTGGGCGACCTCTGCGGGCAGCGCCTCCCAGTTGTAGATCAGCTGGCCTTCCGTGACGAGCTCGCCGATGCGCCGGCCCACCATGTGGACGCCGACGACCGGGCCGTCCTTCTGGGCGATGACCTTCACCGCTCCGGAGGTGCCGAGGATCTGGCTCTTGGGGTTGCCGGCCAGGTCGTAGACCTGCTCGACGATCTCGATGCCGCGCTCGGCGGCCTGCGCCGACGTGATGCCGACCGAGGCGACCTCGGGGTCGGAGTAGGTGATGCGGGGCACGCCGGCGTAGTCGATCGGCGGCGGGTTGAGGCCGGCGATGTGCTCGGCCACCATGATGCCCTCGGCGAACCCGGCGTGGGCCAGCTGCAGCGTGGGGATCAGGTCGCCGATGGCGTAGACGCCCGGGACCGAGGTCTGGCAGTGCTCGTCGACCACGACGGCGCCGCGCTCGATGGTCACGCCCTGCTCCTCGAAGCCCATGCCGGACGACACCGCGCCGCGGCCGACCGCGACGAGCAGGAGCTCGGCGTCGAGGGTCTTGCCGTTGGCCAGGGTGACGACGACGCCCGTCTCGGTGGTCTTGGCGGAGTCGAAGAAGACGCCCAGCTCGTACTTGATGCCGCGGCGGCGGAAGGCCCGCTCCAGCAGCTTGGAGCTGGACTCCTCCTCGGTCGGCAGCAGGTGCGGCAGCGCCTCGACGATCGTGACCTCGGCGCCGAAGGAGCGGTAGACGCTGGCCAGCTCGACGCCGATCACGCCGCCGCCCAGGACGATCACCGACGACGGCACGCGGTCCATCTTCAGGGTGTGCTCGCTGGTGATGACGCGCTCGCCGTCGATCTCCAGGCCGGGCAGCGTGCGGGGGGCCGAGCCGGTGGCCAGCACGAGGTTGGCGCCCTCGTAGACCTCCGAGCCCACCTGCACGCTGCGCGGGCCCACCAGACGGCCCTCGCCCTCGACCACCGTCACGCCCGCGCCCTTGAGCAGGCCCTGGACGCCCTTCCAGGCCCGCGTGACGATCTTGTCCTTGAACGCGTGCACGCCCTGGACGTCGATGCCCTCGAAGCTCGCCTTGACGCCGAAGGACGCGCTCTCGCGCGTCTCGTCGGCGACCTCGGCCGAGTGCAGCAGGGCCTTCGTGGGGATGCATCCCCTGTGGAGGCAGGTGCCGCCGATCTTGTCCTTTTCGATGAGGACGACCGACTTGCCCAGCTCGGCCGCCCGGAGCGCGCAGGCGTAACCGCCGCTGCCGCCACCTAGGACGACGATGTCATAGGCCACAGGAAGGCTCCTTGTCGGGGTGTTCGTGATGCCGTCATCTTTTCATTTGTTTCAGATGCTCGCGTGCCGCTCTGCGAGTCCGATGAGGGTGCGGGTGATGGCGCCGGTGCCGCCCTTGGGGGTGTAGCCGTACGCCTCGCCCTTGTTGTAGGCCGGTCCGGCCATGTCGATGTGCGCCCAGCGCACCCCGTCGGGCACGAACTCCTTGAGGAAGATGGCGGCGGTGAGCATGCCGCCGAAGCGCTCGGGGTGGAGGTTGGCGATGTCGGCGACCGGCGAGTCGAGACCCTTGCGCAGCTCCTCCGGCAGCGGCATGCCCCAGGCGCCCTCGCCGGCGGCGGTGGCGGCCTCGACGACCAGCTCGCGGACGGCGTCGTCGTTGGCCATGACGCCCGCGGTGCGCCAGCCGAGCGCGACGATCTGCGCGCCGGTCAGCGTGGCGATGTCGACGATCAGGTCGGGGTCGTCCTCGGCGGCGCGCGCGATGCCGTCCATGAGCACCAGGCGGCCCTCGGCGTCGGTGTCGAGCACCTCGACGGTCTTGCCGCTGTAGCTGTGGATGACGTCGGAGGGGCGCTGGGCGGTGCCGCTCGGCAGGTTCTCGGCCAGGCAGAGGTAGCCGACGACGTTGACCGGCAGGCCGAGCCGGGCGATGCCGACCAGCGCGCCGAGCACGGCGCCCGCGCCGCCCATGTCGGACTTCATCCAGTCCATGGCGGCCGACGGCTTGAGCGACAGGCCGCCGGAGTCGAACGTGATGCCCTTGCCCACGAACGCCAGCGTCTTGCCCGCCTCGGGGTGGCTGTAGGCGACGCGGACCAGGCGCGGCGGGTTGACCGAGCCCTGGCCGACGCCGACCAGGCCGCCGTAGCCGCCGTCCTTGAGCTGCTTCTCGTCGAGGACCTCGACGGTCAGCCCGTGCTTGGCGCCCTCCTGCTCGGCGATCTCGGCGAACTTGGCCGGCCACAGGTCGGACGGCGGCGTGTTGACCAGGTCGCGGACGAGCGAGACCGACTCGGCCAGCACGCCGGCCCGCTCGGCGGCGGACTCGCCCTGCCCGGACAGGACGGTGATCTCGGAGACGGGGGCCTTCGGCGGCTCGCCCGTGCGGTAGCGGTCGAAGCCGTACGCGCCGAGCAGCGCGCCCAGGGCGACGGCCTCGGCCTGGGCGTCGTCGTCGGCCGGCAGGGCCAGCGCGGCGCGCGCGGTGCCGGCCAGCGACCGCACGGCGGCGCCGGCGGCGCGGCGAAGGGACTCGTGGTCGGAGGAGTCGCCCAGGCCGACGGCGACGAGCACCGGGGCCTGGACGGCGCCGAACGTGGGCAGCTTGGCCAGCTCTCCGGGTTTGCCGGAGAAGCCGAGCGAGCTGAGGGAGGTGGCGAGGTTGCCGCCGAAAGCCGCGTCGAGGGACTCAGCGCCCGTGGCCGGGCGGGGGCCGTCCTGGCCGGGCCGGAAGCCGACGATCAGGGCGTCGGTGTCGACAGAGACTGGGTCTGCTGAGTTCAGCCGCACAGTGGTCACGTAAACCGATGCTATCCACGGTTTCTGCGTACTCACAAACAGGGGTTCATCCTACAAATGCTGGTCGGACGCATTCCGTTTCATGGTGCTAGTGTCATTAGCATCATGTTGCTCGCGCTCGATCTCAACGACGCACGGCCCCTCCACGAACAGGTGGCCGGCGCCATCCGCCGCGCCATCGGCGAGGGCTCCTACACGCCCGGTGACCGCCTTCCGCCGGCCCGCGACCTCGCCAGGGCGCTCGGCATCAACCCCAACACCGTGCTGCGCGCGCTGCGCGACCTGCGCGACGAGGGGCTGCTGGAGTTCAGGCGCGGGCGCGGGGTCAGCGTCGCGGGCCAGGCCGACGGGCGCGCGCTGCTCGTGCAGCGCGCCCGGGAGCTGCTGGAGGAGGCCGAGAGGCACGGCTACCGCCGTGAGGACCTCATCACCATCCTGGAGGATCTGCCATGAACCCCCGAATCCCCGCGGCCGGGTGGGGCGCGGCCGTCACGGCGGCCCTGCTCCTGGCCCCCATGGGGCTGCGCGACCGGCTGCCCGACCCGCTGGCCACCCACTGGGGTGCGGCGGGCGTCGACGGCTCGGCGTCCTTCCAGGCCCACGTGCTGACGGTGGCGGCGGTGTGGACCGTGGTGTGGATCGTGTTCCTGGCCGTGGCCGCGCGGGGCTGGGCGCTGCGGCACCGGAACGGGCGGGCGCTGTGGTGGGGCGGGCTGTTCGGCGGCGGCGTCCTGGTGCTCGGCACGCAGGCCTCCACGCTGGCGGCCAACCTCGACGTGCCCGACTGGACGGCCGCGAGCCTGCCGGGCTGGCACGTCCCGCTGGTCGTCGTCGGATCCCTCGCTGTCGGCGTGTTCGCGGGCTACCTCGGCAGGGGCGGGCCCGACCCGGTCGAGGCCGTTCAGCCGCCCCCGGCCATGAAGCTGCGGCCCGGTCGCCGTACGGTCTGGGTCAGCCGGCTGGTCAACCCCTGGCTGGTCGCGCTGTCGCTGGTGGCCGCGGCGGCGATCGTCGGGCTCTGCGGGCTGCGCCTGGCCGGCGTCGTGCCGGCGGCGACCATGGCCTCCGCCCTGCCCGGGGCCGTGATCGTGCTGGTCGCGGGGCTGGCGACGGCGACGCTGTCCGTACGGGTCGGCGACGACGCGCTCGTCATCGGCTTCGGGCCGTTCGGCGTCCCGGCGCGCAGGATCCCGCTGTCGCGGATCGACCGGGCCTGGACCGAGGACCGCAGGCCGAGTGAGGTCGGCGGCTGGGGCTTCCGCGGCCTGCCCGGCGCGGCCACCATCATGCTGCGCGGCGGCGAGTGCCTGGTCGTCGGCTACCGCTCCGGCGGGCGGCTGGCGATCAGCATCGACGACGCCGAGCGCGGCGCGTCCCTCATCAACGCCCTCGTCGCGGAGCGTGCACGGTCATGAGAAAACAGCTTCCCGTCTTCCTCGTCCTCGCCTTCGGGCTGTCCTGGCTGGTGGCGCTGCCCATCTGGTTCGGGGCGGGCCTGGGCTCGCCCGCGGCCAAGGGGCTGGCCGCGGTCATGATGTTCACGCCGACCGCCGGGGTGCTCGGGGTGTGGGCGCTGTCGCGCGCGCCCTGGCGGCGCTGGGCCGCCGAGACCGGCCTGACGCTGGGCGAGAGCAAGGGCCGCACCGGCCGGTACGTGCTGGCCGCCTGGCTGGGCGTGCCGCTGCTGATCGCCGTCTGCGCCGGGCTCAGCACCGCCGTCGGGCTGTTCCCGCTCGACCTCGACCGGTTCAGCCTGTTCCGGGCCCAGCTCGCGGCCGGGGGCGTGCAGCCGCCGGCCGACCCGGGCCCGGCGCTCTACTTGCAGATCGCCATCGGCGTGCTGGCGGGCCCGGTGCTGAACGCGGTCCCGGCGCTGGGTGAGGAGTGGGGCTGGCGCGGCTGGCTGCTGCCCCGGCTGTCCGCCACGTACGGCCCGATCGGCGGCCTGGCGCTGTCCGGGGCGATCTGGGGGCTGTGGCACGCCCCGCTCACCCTGCTCGGCTACAACTACCCGAGCCTCGGGTCGTGGGCGGCGCTGCAGTTCATCGGCTTCTGCGTGCTGGCCGGCATCGCGATCGGCTGGCTGCGGCTGCGTACGGGCAGCGTGTGGCCCTGCGTGGTCGCGCACGGCTCGCTGAACGCGGTGCTGCCCGCCGTGCTGCTGCTCGGGGACGCCGCGGCCCCGCCCGACACCGCGGTGTCCGGGCTCACCGGGCTGGTCGGCTGGGTCCCGCTCGCGCTGCTGTGCGTGGTGCTCCTGCGCCGCCTCCCGGCCCGCGCCCCGCAGCCGGTCGCCTGACCCGGCCTGCGCCGGGAGCCGGGCGCAGGCGGCCGCGCCGCCGGTCAGTCAGTTTGCCGGTCAGCCGGTCAGCCGGTCAGGGCAGGATCGCGCACACCACCAGCGCGGCCGTGGTCCCGGTCTCCACCAGGGCGCCGAACACGTCCCCCGTGACGCCGCCGAGCCGCCGACGGGCGTGCCGGAGCAGCAGCAGCGCCGTCCCGAGCCCGGCCGCCAGCGCGATCGGCGGCGCCCACGTCCCGGCCGCCAGCCCCAGCCCGGCGGTCACGGCCAGGGCGGCCGCCGTGGCCAGCCACGCCGCCGGATCGCTCACGGTGCCCGCCACCATCGCCCCGAGCCCGCCGGACCGCGCGGCGGGCACGCCCGCCCGGCACGCCCAGGTGAGCGCCAGCCGCCCGGCCACGCAGGCGGTCACCAGGGCGGGATGGCCGGCCCCGGTCAGCGCCGCCGCCTGGACGAGCAGCGTGATGACCAGCGTCATCACCCCGAACGGCCCGATGTCCGACTTTTTCATGATGTCGAGGGCGTCTTTGGCGGGCCGGCCGCTGCCCAGGCCGTCGGCGAGGTCGGCCAGCCCGTCCAGGTGCAGGCCGCGGGTCAGCGCGGCGAGCAGCCCGAGCGCGAGCGCCGCGCCCAGCAGCGGCGGCCCCGGCAGCAGCAGCGCCAGGCCCGCCACCGCGCCGAGCCCCAGCCCGACCGCGGGGGCCGCCGCCATGGCCGGCCCGGCGACCTCCCGATCGACCCTGTCGACCCGCACGGGAACGGCGCTGAGCATGCCGATCGCGAAGCGCAGCCCATGGGTCAGCTCAGCAAGCGGCATAACGACCGATCCTAGGGCCGACTAATGTGGCGGGAATGCACGTGCTTGAACTCGAAGGTGTAGCTGTCCGGGTTGTCGGCAAAACGCTGCTCGACGGCATCGACTGGCAGGTGGCGTACGGCGACCACTGGGTGATCCTCGGCCCCAACGGCGCGGGCAAGACCACCCTGCTCTCGCTGGCGGGGGCGGTGCGCCACCCGAGCGAGGGCGCGGTCAGCGTGCTCGGCCACCGGCTCGGCCGGGTCGACCTGCGGGAGCTGCGCCGCCACATCGGCCTGGTCGCGGCCAGTCAGCGGCTGATCGACGAGGACCTGCTGGAGGAGGAGGGCGCCACCGCCCACACGGTGGTCCTGACCGGCCACACCGGCACGAGCGTCCCGCTGTGGGACAAGTACGGCGACAACGAGCGCGAGCGCGCCACCCGCCTGCTGGCCGACCTGGGCTGCAAGGACCTGGTCGAGCGCCCGTTCCGGGTGTGCTCGCAAGGGGAGCGGGCCCGGATCCGAGTGGCCAGGGCGCTCATGGCCGAGCCCGCCGTGCTGCTGCTCGACGAGCCGTTCGCCGGGCTCGACCTGCCGGCCCGCGAGGACCTCATCACCGCGGTCGAGCAGCTGGCCGCCACCCGTCCGGTGCTGACCACGGTCACGGTGACCCACCACCTGGAGGAGGTGCCCGCGACCACCACGCACGCGCTGCTCATGCGCGACTCGCGGCTGCTGGCCGCCGGGCCGGTGTCGGAGGTGCTCACCCCCGGCCTGCTGTCCGAGTGCTTCGGCCGTCCGCTGCACGTCGACCGCCTCGACGGCCGCTGGTACGCCAGAGCCGTACGCCCGTAGCCCCGGCTCCCGGAGGCCACGGGTCACAGTTCCAGCGGACGCCCCGCGACCACCAGGGCGACGTACTCCGACTCGGCGGCGAGCCGTTCGTTGAGCCTGCCGAGCGCGTCCCTGAAGGCCCGGCCGGCGGACGTGGCGGGCACCACGCCCATCCCCACCTCGTCCGAGACCGCCACGAGCGGCACCGGCGTGCCGCGCCACGCCTCGACCAGCTCCGCGCAGCGCCGGGCGACCGGCGTGCGGTCGCCGTCCCAGGCCCCGTGCTCGTCGAACACCGCCGCCAGCCACGTGCCCAGCCCGTCGATCAGCAGGGGCGTGCGCGCCGCCGCGATGACCCCGGTCAGGTCCGTCGTCTCGGCCGTGTCCCAGTGAGCGGGCCGCCGTTCCCGGTGCGCCCGTACCCGCGCCGCCCATTCGCCGTCCGCCGCGCCGTCGCCGCCGGTGGCGACATAGGTGACGTACGGCTCGGCCGCCAGCCGCAGCTCCGCCTCGGCCGACTTGCCCGACCTGGACCCGCCGAGCAGCAACGCCCGCCGCGGCGGCGTCTCGCGGACCGTTCCGCCGCTGCCCAGGACCGTCCCGTCCGGCACGGCCACCGCCCCCCACAACCGCAGCCGCCTGGCCAGCTCCTCCTCCGACCTGATCCGGTGGTCCAGCCACGCGGCCACCACTGCGGTCCGGTCGTCGGCCAGCCCGGCGCGGCGCAGCTCGCCGAGCCGCTGCGGGCGGTCCAGCAGGTCCAGCACGACGACGTCGTAGCGGGCGGGACCGTCCGAGGGGGCCTCCCGGCCCGGCGGCAGGCACAGCACCGCCGCGCCGTCGGCCGCCACCAGCCCGAGCCCGCCGCCGAACGCGCCGCCGCCGGTGAAGGGGAACCGCGCCGTGTCGTCCACGAGCAGCTCGAAGGGGCGGCGACGGCGGTCCTGGGGGAGCCGGGC
>NZ_JBSFGJ010000401.1:0-8573 GCF_053596515.1 Nonomuraea sp. NPDC001684 | reverse complement strand
CCCGGCCTGCTCGGGTGGCGTGCTGAACGCCGTCGCCGACGCCGGTGCGAAGGGCGACGGGCAGGCCGACGACACCGCGAGCATGCGGCAGGCGATCACCGCCGCGTACGCCTCGGGACGCTGCCTCTACCTGCCGGGCGGCCTCTACCGCATCACCGGCGGCCTCGACTGGAGCAAGCCCGCCTCCATCCTCGGCGACCCCGACACCCCCGCCATCCTGCGCGGCACAACCAACGCGGCCCTCGCCGACACCACCTACGCCAACCGCTGGGACCGTACGCCCGTACTGGACAACGTGGTGTTCGACGGGCTGCGCTTGGACGTCAACAGCCCCTACAAGACCGGGCCGATCATCCGGCGCAGCGTGTTCGTCAACCGCATGGGCGACGGGGAGACGCCCACCGGGGGCGACGAGCAGCAGACGAGCTCGGCCCAGGTCGCCGTGGCTCTCACCAACGTGGTCGGCGCCAAGGTTCAGGACTCGGTCTTCCTGTCGGACCGGCAGGTGGACGGCGGCGCCCCGCTGTTCACCTACCGCACCCGCGACCTGACGATCAGCGGCAACGTCCTGGGCGCCGACCTGTCCTCGACGGCGTGGCTGAGCACCTGGGCCGGCGGACGCTCCTGGTCCCAGGCCCCGGCCGCGCGCCTCGCCGAGGTACGCCGCCGTACCGGCCTGCCCGCCGCCCTCGGCCACATCCAGCGCGGCATCAGCATCAAGGGCGACATCGACGCGACCGTCTCGGGCAACATCGTCAACCGTGACCCGCGCAGCCGCGCCAAGAGCGATCACGGCGTGTACGCCTGGGGCTTCGACGGCCTGCGGATCACCGGCAACTGGCTGCGCGGCTGGCCCCAGGACGCCAGGGGCGGGCTCAAGGTGCGCAACGGCACCGGCGCGACCATCGCCGGCAACCTCCTGTACGGCACCGCGCTACTGCTCTACACCTACGACGTGACCAACGCCCCCAAGGTCTTCCAGGACGTCGTCGTCTGCGGCAACGTCTACGACGTCAGCACGGTCACGCCCGCCGCCGACCACAGCGGGATCATGTACTGGCGCAACTTCTCCGGCACCGGGGCCGAGCGGGCGATCGCCGTCTTCGGCAACCGCTTTCTCGACCCGCTCGCCGGGACCCCGGGCCGCCCCGACGTCTCCCAGGTCGCCGGGGACGCGGCGGCCTTCACCGCGTCCGACAACACCTACGCCGACGGCCGCGCCGTGCCGGTCGTGGGCATGCGCAACGCCGCCCCCACCGCCGACCAGCGCGCCCGCTGCGCCGGCAGCACCGTCCCGGAGCTCTCCATCCCCGGTTACCAGGGGTAGGAGCCACCCGATCAGCTCTTCGCGCCCGATGTCTGGAACCGATGGAAGCAGTGAGCTGAAGCGTGCTGCGGGGCGCCGAGCCGGATGCGGGTGTCGTGGTGGTGCAGCGCGATGGTGCCGTCCGGCTCCCGGGTGACGGTCTCGATGGCGGCGTCGGGCAGCAGCACGAGCCGCTCACCCCGTCGCCGAGTCGGAGCGCGCACCGATCGGCTCGGGCAGTGTCGGCCTGGTGGCGGCCTGGGCTCCTCCAGCCGGGCCGCGGTGACGGCCGCCGCCGGCATCTCCGACGCGGCGGACTCACCGGTGCCCGGCATCCCCGTGACCAAGATCATCGCCATCGGGCGAGGCTACCGAACCGCTCCGGTCTCGGTCGGCTCCATGTCGTCCACGGTGGCGATCTGCTGACCTCCGGCCATGGGTCTTCCCGCGCGGGACCACCGAGGAGGTCCTGGGCGACTCCGCGCTCCGGGCCGACATGGGCGACCCTCTGGCGTTGGCGAAGGTCCTGGAGGAGTTGCAAGGCGATCCGGGGATCTCGAACGACCTGCGCGAGGCCGGCCGGCGCAACGCCGCGCACTTCCCGCCGTCAGCCACCGCAGTCGCGCTGGCCAAGCTCGACAACGACATCGCCTGACACGCTCCCGGTACGCCTGCGGCCCGCCAGGCTCCTCACTACGCTGATCACAACGCACTCGCCCGGACCAGGGAATCAACCATGGCAGACACCCACGGATCGATCATCCGGCTCCTGGAAACCGGGGTGCGAGAGCAGGTGTACCCCGGCGCGGTCTGGGCGATCGGCGACGCGGACACCGTACTCGACAGCGGCGCCCACGGAGCGATGGCCCCGGGCCAGGCGGCGATGCGCCTCGACACGGTTTTCGATGTCGCCAGCCTCACCAAGATCCTTGCCGTATGGGCGGTCATCGGCACCCTGTGGCACGATCAGCAACTCTCGCTGGACGACCCTGTGGCCACCTTTTGGCCTGAGGTCGCCGGATATCCGCTCGGCCAGGTCACCGCCCGCCAGCTCCTCACCCACACCGCCGGCGTCCCGCTGCGGGCCAACCTGCGGGCCTACGGCACCGACCCCCAGGTCATCCGCGAAGGTGTCCTCCACGAGGAGCTGCACCGCCCACCCGGCCAGGCCGTCGAGTACACCGGGGGCCGGTGCGCGCCGACCGAGTTCGACCCTGACACCGAAGCCCACCTCCAGGGCGTTGCCCACGATTATTCCGCTCGCCTGCTGGGCGGCGTGTGCGGCATCGCCGGCGTCTTCTCTGTCGTGCAGGACCTGGCCGCGTTCCTGCGCGACCTCCTGCACCCAGGTCCGGATCCGGCCCATGTCGGGTTCGGCCCCACCTGGGTCGCCGAGTCGCTGCGCATCAACACCGGCGCTCTCACGCCGGCGCGCGGCCTCTTCTGGCATCCCGCACCCGGCACCAGCCCGCAGGACGACGTCCACGTCCACTACGGATTCACCGGAACGGCCATGTGGGTGTCACCGGGACTGAACCGATGGGCAGTCCTGCTCACCAACAAGCTCTACTTCACCCGCGACCGCGACCCGCTCATGGCCATCCGTGACACCTTCCGCCAGCATGTCTTTGGCTGACTCCCTGCGCTCGAGGTCCTGATGTAGCCGTTCGGCGGTGTGGGTGGCGCTGGACAGGACCGGTGCTCAGCTCGTCGAGCTCGCGCTCACGGTCGGCCAGTGTGACGAACACCGGGGGACCGATCGCTCACGTGGCCCCTTCGATCTCGCCGAGCCATCCTTTGCGTTCAGCCTCGGCGATGCGGCGCCTTTGGCTCACCCGTCCTTGGCCGCACGCCGGTTGGCCTCGACCATCTCCTCGAACGAGCCGTACAGAGCAGGCCGGCCGGGGCGGGGAGCCGGTCCTGATCACCGCCAGCAGCCACGGCGACCAGGTGGAGATCCGGGTGATCGACCGCGGTCCCGGCATCCCGCCCGACGCGTACGACCGTGTCTTCCAGCACTTCCAGCGGCTCGGCAACCGACAACCACTCCGGCGTCGGGCCCGGGGTCGCCCTGCCGCGCGGGCCGGCCGAGGCCATGAGCGGCCCCCTCCTCCGAGGAGACCCTGGGGGAGGGCTGACCATGCCCCTCACGCTGCCCGTCGCGGGGCGGCTCGGTCGTCCGGCCTAACCCGCCGGGCGGGTGGGCGGCGGGCCGAACAGGGTCGCGCTGTCGACGGTGGCGACGGCGCCCGAGCCCGTGCGCTTGGGTTTGCCGTCGGCGCCGATGAACGGCAGCCGGTCCGCGAGCCCGCCCGGGTCGAACCCGCCCTCGCCGTTGATCCAGGACGGGCGCGGCGGCTGCGCCGGTGGCGTCTTGGCCTGGAGGCCGTACTTGGATGTGAGCCAGACGTTGCCCGAGGGCAGGTAGCCGCCGTACCACGAGCCGTTCCAGGCGTAACCGAAGCCGAGCGAGGCGTACCAGGCGGTGCCGCAGGGGGCGGGGTTGGAGCCGTAGCCGTCCCACATGTACCAGTCGGCGTGGCTGGTCTCGTCGGGCGTGTAGTGGAAGCCGGAGTCCATGCCCGAGCAGGTGCCCCACTCCTGCCGGTCGAAGTTGTAGACGAGCACGATCAGCCGTACCGCGAGGTAGCCGGCGGGCAGCGGCCACTGGCGGCCGCACGGGATGGTGCCGTTCGGTGCCCAGGTGTCCACCCAGGTCGACTTGTACGAGCCGGCGTCGATGCTGCTGAAGTCACGCACCTCGGCGTGGACGCTGACACACAGGAAGTTGGAGCGGTAGACGTAGTCCTCGTTACTGGCCCGGCCGTCCTCGGCGCGCGCCGGGGCGACCGAGGTGATCAGCACCAGGACGGTCGCGGCGACGGCGCACAGGGTGCGGCGGGCCCGCCGGCCTGTCGTGCCAGGCGTCCGGGGGTGACTTCGCATGATGTTCTCCTCAGCGGTGTGCGGGGGTCGTGGTGACCACGACGCCGGCCGGGAGCGGCCGTTGCGAACGGAGGAGCGACGAGGGCGGCGTGGAGGGCGGGGCGAACATGTCCCGGACCGGCACGTGCCCGGCGAGCGTCCTGCCGGAGGGGGAGGACGGCGCGGAGTCGTACACGGGGATCTGGCGGCCTGGCGTTCCTGTTCGGCGCACTGATCGGCCGCCTCGGTGCGGATTTTCTCCATGCTCGGCTACCGGTTCGCGCCCCGCTTCGCCGACTTGGGCGACCAGCGGTTCTGCCGCGCCGACCTGCCGACGGCAGCACCCAGGCGGGCAGTGCCGCCCACGCGGCGGTCTGGGCCGCCCCCCGACGTGGCACCGGCCCTGCTGCCCAACCCGGCGACCGGCACCGCCACGATGGCCAATGCCGTCAACGCCCAGAGCGAGATCACCGGGTGGGCCGAGGCTCTCGACGGCTCGCGGCGCGCCCTCGTGCGGCGGCCCGCGCCCGGGAGCTCCTGAGCCCCCGGCGGCCGGCGCGGCCGAGCTCAGGGAGCTCTCGGGATCGGCTTCAGCGGGCGCGGATCCGGTCGGTGGCGATCGTCACCGCAGGAGCTGGGCGGCGTTGATCTTCACCTCGTAGACGTCGCGGTACGGGCTCGATCCGCCACCCACGGGCCACAGGTAGGGGAGCGGCTGGGTCAGGTCGAAGGAGATGGGCGGGTTGGTCGGCTGGATGGTGTCGACCGGATAGATGGTCCACCGCGGCGTCTGGTCCGGCGTCCCCGTGCCCGGGGTGGGCTGTGTGCTGGGCTGTGAGCTGGGTTGGGGCGCCGGATGGAAGGGCGGCGGGTCGATGTTGACGTAGGTCATGGTCGAACGCGGGCCCACGTTGGGGGTGCTGGTGCCGCCGCCTCCTCCGCCGCCGCCGGTGCCGCCGGTCGACCCGCCGCTCTGGGTGGCCTTGGCGGGCAGATAGTGACGGTCGCTGTGGTCGGGGTCGCACGGCTGCGCCGCCCTGGCCGGTGGAGGCGCCCCGTCGGACGCCTTGAGCCGCAGCCCGAGCTCACCGGCGATCATCAGGGCGTAGTGGCCCGCCAGTGCCTTCTGCCCCTCCTGGTTGGGATGTCCTGTCTGCTGCATCTGGTTGAGGCCGTCCCCAGCCGCGGCCAGTCTCCAGTTGACGTTGCGGATGTAGGGGGTCTTGGTCCCCAGCTCGTGGCCGGCGAAGGCGTTCTCGAGGTCCAGCACGTCGGCGGCGATCCCGTGGTCGGCCAGGACCTGCTGCGCCTTCTTGACGGAGGCGGTCAGCTGGGGAGCCAGCTGCGCGGCGCTGGTCCAGGCATAAGGCCACATGTTCGTCAGCCAGCCCATGAGGCCGCCCGGGTGCAGGCCGACCTTGACGGGTTGCGGATAGTTGACCATCATCACCCTGGTCCTGCCGTTGGAGGCGGCGTGCATCGCCCGAACCAGCTGCACCAGCCTGGCCGACAAGGTGGCGGGCTGCGTCAGCGGGCGGACGAACGGGGGGCGCGGCGGCTGCGAGTCGTCCCATTCCTGCTGCGAGGTGCGGGTGGTGTCGAGCAGTGGCCGGATGCGCGCCTCGATGTTGCTGATGTCGACGGGATCGTCGAGCACAGCCTTCAGCATGGGTCCGAACTCGACGTCGTTGCCGCCGAAGCCGGAGATCACCAGGTCGGTGGCCTCGTCCACTCCCTGGTTCTGGGGCGGATTGACGCGGGAGTGATCGTTCTGGCCCACGAAGAAGTGCTCGCTGGCGGCGCCGGAGGAGGCGTTGAACCGCACGTCGAAGAAGACCTCCGGGTTGGCCCGGCGCAGCAGGTCGATGGCCTGCAGAACCGCCGCGTTCGCCGAACGGTGACGGAAGTCCTCGGTGTAGTCGTCCTCGGTGTGCCCTGCCGCTGGATAGGTCTCCCCTCCCAGCCCTCCCGGCTCGCGGGGTTCGGGAAGGAAGCCGCGCCTGTTGTAGTAGTCTCCCGCCCCCTCTCCTGACATGTACGAATCGCCCATGATGACGATCTTCACGATCCTCTGTCCCGGCCGGGGGACGCCCTGGCGGAACTGGACGGGCTTGTCCTCCCCCCAGAACAGCGGCCCGCCCGGCCCGGTGCCGGTCGGCGGGCAGGTGTCGGTCGGCGCGTACCGCTGAGCCAGGTACCTCAGACCACCGACGGTGGGGAGGTTCGCCAGCGATTCGGCGTCGTAGTCGTCGAGCAGCGGGACGTCGGTGATGGGAGCGGCGTTCGCGGGCGTGAAGCCGGAGCTCGCGATCAGGGCGATGGCGAGGGCTCCCGCGGTGAGGGCGCGGGGGAGGGGCCGCCGTAAGGATCTGCGCGTCATGCCGTCAACTATGAGCACCCCTCAGGTGGCCTGCCTCCTGCTGAGGAACGAGCCCGCTTCTCCGCCAACTGGCCGCTCACCCTCCTGCGACAGGCCGCGCCCACATCTCGTGGGAGTACCGGCAAAATGCCTGCAGGAGTTCCTGGCCGAGCTCCCAGCCGCTTCCAGCTGAAGAGGCCGTGGCACCACGAGTACCTCGTCCTGGGCGGGGCCTTCCTCCGCCGGAGTCGATCCCGTCGGGCGCCCTCCAGCGAGAAGACCTGGGGCGAGGATCGCTCTGAGGAGGAGGGGGCGCTTCGAGCGGCGGGCTTACGGCTGGGACCGCCATCCGGGCGACCTCGTGGTGACCATGAGATTGTGATCGACAGGCCCGATGGTTCCCCCTCGCGAAGAGTTACTCGGCACTGGAGGACTGGGCGTACGGACAGTCGGTTGTGGCGACGCGTAGCGCGAACCTCGAAGATCGCAACGAAGAGTGCCGCGAGGGCAACGACTGCTGCAGCCAGAGCAATGACTGCTTCTGCGCCCACAGCACTCCTTGGACTGAGAAGTCATCAACATGGCGTCTGATCCCTGAATCGCTGAGCAGGGGGACGGAAAGAAGCGATCGCGCTGTGCGCCCTTCGGTGAAAGGCGGAGCCACGCCGTTGGCGAACGGCAGCTTTGGCGACTCTCAGTCGTGCAGCAAGTGGGCGCCAGCCCCGAAAAGGGACGACGTACGAGGGTAGCGGGGTGATGTCCGAGCAGCTCGATGGCGGTACCCAGGACGCTCAGGATGAGGCGGCACGGGGGCCGGACGGTGCAACACCGGTCCTCAGCACCTCGCAGTTTCGACCCGCTGGGCTGGGCTGCTCGGGCGCGGACCGGCATCGGCGCGACCACGTCCTCCATGTCGTGGCGAGCGCGGCCGACAGCTTTCCGTAGCCGCGTCTCCAGGCCACGGGCGCTGGGCAACAGCTCGCGGGCTAGCCCGACGTGCTGCCCAGCCGCCAGGCGAAGGCGTCGGGGGCGTGAGGAAGGCCCGAGGGCTAGATCAGCCAGCTGGCCCCTTGTGGGGCCCACACTGGTCCCAGTGAGAAGGAAGCCCTCGGATGGCCTCACACCATGTATTGCGAGGAAGGCGGAAAGGCTAGAGAACTTTTCGAAGTGAGAAGGAAGCCCTTCCATAGCCTCGCGATCATCACCCTATCAGCCGGGGATCAGCTCGTGCAGAGTCGCCGGTGTGTACACCCGGGCACCGGGCGGCAGGTCGGCCGGCGCATGCAGTCCGATGTAGGTGGTGTGATCCCCCGTCTGGGGCTTGGCCCGCAGGAGGTCGACCAGGTGGCGTACGCGCAGGTGGTCGCGTTCCACGATGGAGCGCACCAGCAGAGCGGTGGTCACGCGGTTGCCCTCCACCTGGTTGAACCCCGGGTGGCCCTTGAGGTAGAGATGCAGCCACTTCACCCGCCAGCCGCCGTCGTCACCACGCAGGAAGGCCAGCGGCAACGCGACGCGGCCCGCGCCGCGCAGGTCGGACTTCATCCGTACCGTGCGTGGCTCGAACGGCAGGCCCTGCTGGTCGGCGTCCCTGGACATGTAGCCGAAGAACGCCTCCGCGGCCTCGTCGAAGGCCTCGCCGGCGAAGATGTTGACCTGCGGGATGATGATCGGCTTGGTCGCCTGGGCGAGGCGGATGTCGATGAACTCGCTCGCGCCGTCGGGAGCCTGGGTGAGGTCGCCGGAGTATTGGGCGAAGTCGTTGCCGTAGTTCGTCCACGAGATGTGCTCGGGCGCGCCGTAGGAAGCGTCCAGCATCAACGCGGACAGGTCGTAGTCGGTACGCTGCTCGGCCTGCCGCCAGTAGACGAAGAAGCGCAGCAGTTCACCGTCCACGCGCGTGAGCGAGCCGCGCGGCAGCATGCCGAGCCCAGGAGTGACGGCCTTGGCGGACAACGGCAGGGCGACGTCGAGCATCTCGGG
>NZ_JBSFGJ010000400.1:0-8584 GCF_053596515.1 Nonomuraea sp. NPDC001684 | reverse complement strand
CGGTATGGCCCGCCGTCTCACCCGCACAGGCCCCGCTCGACGACAAGCCAGAATTGTCTGCGACTAACGAAGATCGCCGATCTCAAACACTCACTTAGAACTGGCGGAACGACCGGTCACCACACTCGATCAAGGATGAGTGCGTGCGTGGACCGATATCGCAATGTAACCTGACGTGCTGATCGCGGCGGTTCTACGTCTCACCGGCCGACATCACGGGCATCCTGAATTAGCTCATCAACGACCATCGAATGCGCGCTGTTGTCACCCCGAGGTCGTCACAGCCCCCTCCAACACGTCTTAAGCGCGGTCGCAGTCAACATTGAATGCCTCATCGCCAAGCATGATGATCAATGATTCTCGTGGCCTCCAACGCAGTCACACAGCGTGAACCAGGCGAACTTCAGCGATCGGTCAGGGAATTTGATCTGCCCGACAGCGGCTCCGGCAGCTAGACTTTTACAGCGCTCTCGGCTCGGTCGACAAAGGACAACAGCATGCCGCTAGAGGTCAACAAACACGTCCAACGGATACGTCGTTACCAGCCGTTCGACGTCGATGCCTCCGAGATGATCTACGAGCTGCAGGCAGACTGGACACAGTCTTTGTACCGCGTCGCAACGCTGATCTACTTGCTTAGTGCCATTGAACGACCGACCATGAAGACCATCGTCCTGACCGGGGACGCCGGGCATGGCAAGACAAGTCTGTGCGCCAGCCTTCTGGCTGAGCTGCGGGTCGATGCCGAGACGATCACACCAGAGATCCGGAAGACGGTTTTCCGCGAGTTGTCCGAGGCTGGCAATGCCAGCCGCCCCATTGGTCAGACCCGTAGCGGACGCCCGCTGTACATCCTCAAGGATCTCAGCGAGCTCAGCGTGCAAGCGGGCGCTCGCAAGCTCGTGGAGTTGCTCGACCCTGCGGGTGGGGGTGTCGCGATCATCTGCGCGAACGAGGGCCAGCTACGCAAGTGCGCCGCCGAAGACGATAGCCTCGACAAGGGCGGCACGGGGCGCGCCAAGATCCTTGTGACGACCCTGACTGAAGGCATCCTCCGCGGGCAGGTGAGCGACCCCGATGACACAGTCACCGTCATCAACCTCAACTACCAGTCCGTAGCGGCCGACAGCCCCAACGACGGGCTCATCCTGTGGGTCCTGAAGCAGTGGACGACGACGCAATGGTCGCGATGGAAGTCCTGCGAGACCTGTGATGCACGGGTAGTCTGCCCCATCCTGGCCAACCGGAACGAGCTGAGCGATCCCACCCGCGGGCCTCAGCGCCGGGCCGCGATCCGGGATATGTTCGCCGCAGCAGAGCGCACCGGGGCCGTGGTCACGACCCGTCAGGCGCTATCAGTGATCAGCTACATGCTCACGGGTGGCCTTTCCTGCGAGAACGTTCACGCCAAGTACCAGCGGTCGCACTCGAATAGGTCATGGCAAGCTCCCCATTTGTACCACCAGGCCCTCTTCGGTGACCGGCTGACCCAGCAACAGCGTCATCTGGTACCTGCCTTCTTCGCATTACGAAAACTGGACCCCGGCAAGGTCTCTCGCCGCCAAGTTGACGACCGGCTAGACCCGGACCTGGCCGGCGACTTCCCTCCCGCGGACGCTGGCAGCTACTTGCAGAAGGTCCGTACGAGTCGGGACGTCCAAAAGCAAGCTGAACAGTTGCGAAGCGTGTACACGTTCCTGCGGCGAGCTGACTTCTTCAATAGCGACGACGATAGGGATCGGTTCGCCCGCATGGGCCTGCTGGCCGGCGACGACTTCGTCACTGTCCAGGACAAGAACCGGGACCCGGCAGACACTACGGTTCGAGACCGCTTCCTCAAGGGCCTGGAGGCTGTCCAGGGCATCCACCGGGCAGGGAGCAACCCCGACTTCCTGATACTCGACCCGGCCTTTTTTACCCACCGCGGCCGCGCGGCCGTAATCTCTCGGCGAGTACCCAGCAAGGGTGTCGAGGTTGTTGACCAAATCACCCAGTGGCAAGAGAGAGACCGGACAGGCGTCCCCCCTGAGATGCAGAACGCCGTCGAGTGGCTCAACCGGGCCATCTACATCCGTATCCCGGCTGTCGCCCCTGAACAAGACGCGGTCTCGGTGGAAGCGGACCTGTTGCGCTTTGAATTGCTGACACGGTGGGCCGCTGGCCTGCGCAGCGAGGTCCAGCATGAGGCAGAGATCCGCGGTCTGAGTGGATCCCTGGCAGAGCTGGCCGACTCGTCGAACAAGGACGACGAGATCCAGGTATTGGCGGGCAACGCCATGAGAAAGCTGATGATCGACGTCGGCGATAAGATCCGGTCGGTGCGTGCCTGATGGCCGATCGTTCCAAGGCTGAGGTCGTCCTTCGGCTTTTCGGCGTGAATCTCGAACGGCAGGGCCGCGGCTTCTACGTCCCGCTCGAGATGCTCGCGATCGCCCGTGGCGTCTACCTGGCGCATCAGGAAGACCCAAAGAAGTTCGCAGGGCTCCTGGACAGCGGAGCCAATACAGCTTACAGAAGGACCTCGCACGACCTGGCCCGGAGGATCGCGACCAGGGCCCACATCGTCGAGGGCACCGAAGAACTGAGCAAGGCCGTCGAACTGGACTCCCCCGAAACGATGGCAACGCTCCATGCCCTGTTCTCCTCCCTGTTGGTCGAAATCCCCGGGCGTCGTAGCCAACCCGGTTGGTTCGGCGTGCACATCTATCCGTTCGTCGGTGAGCTCATCCACTACGACGCAGTCGAACGACGAATCAAGCAAACCGATGCCTCCTCCAAGAACAGCGACAAGAAGCGCAAGCAGGCCGGCAAGGTTGCTGCTGGCATCAATGCCCCGAGTATCGAGCGATACCTCTTCCGCGATGGCGGGGGATGGGCCTACAAAGTCCTCCGCAGCGACCCTGATTCCGACCGCAAGGAAGCGACCCGAAAGGGCCTGGCCGACCTCGTACAAGACAGCGGTACCCCGTTGGGCAACCTCGCCAAGGCCCTCAGTGCGCACGACTTCGATTACGACGAAGCGCCCGTGGAGGGCATAGACGAGGGAATCACGCTGCACGAGGATCTCAGCCCGTGGCCCGATCTGCTGAGGGAAGGAACCCGCAACATCGTCACTCGGATCGCGACGGTCCCCAGGGCCAAGCGCACCGAGAGCCTCATGCACTGGGTCCCCTACTGCTTGGCACGCCACCAGCTGCATCTCGCACGCAAGAAGCTCGGTGCCACCGATCGGGAGTCGATCCTGTTGGACTTCGGCAACGAGGCGACCCCGCTGCGCAGAGAGTCGCAGAAAAACCTCACCGGCTTCCGCAACGACATCGTCAACGCGATCAACGTCCAGGCCCGGGAAATGATCGACGAAGCCGAAGGCGACGAGGCCAGGAAGCGCCGCTACGAAAGATTCACCAAGGAGGCCGGCAATGCGGTCGCATCGCCCCGAGCGTTCTTCAGCGAGACCCTCGCCGCTGTGGGGGCCCTGAACGCCACGGTCGGGCGCCGACACTTCACCATGAAGCCCCCGATGCTCGAGGGCCTGGTATCCGCCACCGTCCCGCAGGGAACGGAGATGGAGTTCGGTCAGTTCTGTGGACTGCTCTATGAGAAGTACGGGCTCGTGATGGAGAGCAAGGCCGCGGCTGCGAGCCCGTTGGCCTACGAGGTCGACTCATCGTTCCTTGACCACAACGGCAAGGCGTTCCGGGAAAGGCTGGCCGCCATCGGCCTGCTCACTCAATATTCAGATGCGACCAGCATGGTCCGAGGGGAGCCCCGGTGACCGACAGTAGTATCAGAGCGCTCGGTCGGTTCGTCGCCGACGAAGCGCTCCGCAAGGTCACCGACTTCAGTGGAGCCCGTGCCGTCCTGCGAGTCAGCGGATTCGATCGGCCGACCGTGGCCGAGGCGCTCCGTCGCACCGCCCAGAGGCTGTCGGAGTCGCCGGGCCGTCAGGTTGTCGTCAAGGTCGGCACCTCGGAGCCGATCGAAGGCGTACCGGTTGACTACCTGCTGGACCCTCAGGACCAGCTGACCAAGTGGCGAAATTTTGGACAGGGCGCGGCGGTGCTGCTCTTCGAGTGGGGGGAATCCCCGGACGCACAAGGGCTGGCGGCCATGAACGCCCTTGACGATGCCGCAGTTCTGGGGGACCACCACGACACCTCTGGCGAGCGCGGGTTCGAAAGGTTAATGGCAGAAGCGTGGCGGGAGGCCGGTGGCATCGGCACCGTTCCGGCCCTCATGGCCACCCTTTTGCGGGAGATCTGGTGTGCTGTCACCGATGAGGAGCCCCGGTCCTTGCGCCGCTGGGCGACCTTCCTGGTCGAAACAGCGCAGAAAGTCGCAGCTACTCACGTTCACACCCCTGATGCGGTCTACCCCGAGATCTCTGCAGCCCTACCCGCTCTTGACCTCTTTCCGGACCGAGGGCTCTCCTTCAAGCCCGCCGCGCTGTCCGCCCGAATCAAGAAGAACGTCTGGGTCAGTGCCTTCAAACAGCCCACCGGCAAGGAGATCACCGAAGACGACCTGATAGACCGCATCGCCGCCACTGAGTTCAGCGAGGAGTCCTTGGAGTACATCGGTACGGACTCTGAGACTGCCAAAACGCGCATGCGCAGCCTCGTACGCAACCTCAACCGCAGTGGTTCTACCCCACAGAATCCTCGTCAGCTTCGCCGCGAGCAGGACCTGACCCTCTGGCTCGAAGTCTTCGAGCAGAAATCCAAAAAGATCGGCCTGGGCCAGCAGATCCGGCAGGAGATCGAACGGACCGCCGCAGAGCGGGTCAACGAGTACGACTCCATGATGATCGAAGGTGCGCTCGACCGCGGAGACCAGGAATCCGCACAGCGCTTCCTTGACGAGACTCCCCTCGGAGGAACCGAACCGCTAGCCGACCTGCTGTCCAAGCGATGTCGCCGCAAAGTCGAAAAGCTCGCCTTTCCGGACTCTCAATTCGTCCATGACCCACTGCGTGCCCTGCTGCGCGAGCTGACCTACTTTTCCGACGAAGAAGAAGGCTCCGTCGTCGTCGGGCATGAGGGCAACCAGGAAACCGGACAGTGGAGCCGCTGGCTGTTCGCCTTCCTGTACGCACGCACCCTGCGAGATGTCCAGGACTCCACCGGACTTCGCCTGACTCTCGAGGTCAAGGAGTGCCTGCTGGACCTGAACATGCCGCACCTGCCGAAGGAAGACGAGCCGTTCGACCCGAACATCGAGTGGGCCCCGCTGCGCATTCTGGTCGAGATGGACGGTGCCGCCCAGCGACGCTTCCGCTGGGACCCCCTGGGCATCCCTGGCCAGATCGCTCTGGCGGCCCTCGTCCGCGGCTGGAGACCTCCCCCCGGCCATGCCAGCGATCTGACCTTCGACACCTTCCTTCAGAAGTTCAACGAGCCACAGCACTGGCAGGTCAACGAGCCCGTGCCTGAACCCACGTCACATTTCGCCGGCCAGATGGAGCGCCTCAAACAGAAGCACTTCAAGCAGATCTCCGACGGGCTCGACGCCGAGAACATCAACGAATACGTACGCGAATGGGAAGGCATACTTCGCGCAGCTCGCACCGCCCTGGTCCCCAACAACGCCCCGAACACAGATCTCGAGGCCGTCGTCCTGACCGATGTCGTCGGGCTGGCCGACCACCGCATGATGATGCTGGCCACCCACCCGCTGAAGCTGCGCTGGCTGGCAAAGAACTACGCGGAGGCCGCCGACAGCATCAAGACGGCCCTGAACAAGGAAGGGGGGCTGAGCCTCAATCAGGAGAACGAGGACCTCTTCTTCGACGCCATCGATCGTATCTCCCCACATGGGACACCTGCGATCCTCGTCGGGCCCGGCGGCACGATTGCCATCCCGATGCGGGAATCGGCCGGACACGAGGAGTACGCGCCTGTCCGCCACGGCGGCAATGAGTCCAAGGACTGGCTCTCCAGCGTTGACGAGACCGCGATCGATGAGATGGTCCGCGTCATCACCGACTACCTGACGACTTACCCCCACAAGCTCGACGGCCTGCGCCTACTGCTCCTGGACCGCAACGGCGACCCCGTCCTGCCCATGCGCGTGGCAAAGCAAATGCGGGCCAAGAACCCCCGTCTGAAGGTCGATCTGGTCGTGCTGGCTCCCCAAGCGACCCATCACGAGATCATCCAGGGTTTCGACCCGCAGTTCTCCGGCGCGGAGATGTCCGAGGACAGTTTCCTGCCCGATGTCCAACTCATCCTGCAAACATGGGAGCCCGGCCAAGAAGCAGACCTGTCAGAGCTGGAAGACACCATTGACCTCGCCCTGGCCCCGGCGCTCTTCGGCACCCAGACCAGTATCAAGGAGAGCACCAAGAAGGAATCCTTGTCGGGCTCCTTCAACCCCTGGAAGCACCCGGCCTCCCACAACCTGGCGCAAACCAGCGAAAACGTCGTAAGAGCGCTGTTGCCCGAGACCGCTGACGAGACACTCGAGTCCTGGTCGACCCTGTGCGTGCGCTACGACCGCCGTTCTCCGGTCTCAAGAGAGAGCGTCGACGGCATCGACTACTTCGAGATGCAGGTGCAGTTCGACCAGCACCAAGACCTGTTCACCACCCTGCACCGCGTGGCCCACTGGGTCGTCACCCTCGACAGCTTCATCGGACGGGAGCAGATCGATGCCCTGCGTAACCGCCCTGACGTCATCCTCGTCAAGCCCAGTGTCGGCAAGAACGAGTCCTACACCCTTATTGTCAGCTCGCAGACCGGCCAGCAGTTCGTCGTCCAGCGACTGCGGCGCCGGCTGGAGCAGATCGGGGTCGTTACTCCGCAGGACTCCGAAGGCACTGCTAAGCGGATCTACGAGGTAGGCCGCAACGTGGCCCCTGGCGCCGTGCTGCGCTCTCTCGGTATCGGCACCACGGTCAACGAAGTCGTCGGCCTGGTCGCCACCCGATTCGTCATTGATCAGCAGTTCCCCGTCCCTCGGCAGGGCACGAGCTTGGTCACCTGGATCAGCTTCGACGAGCACCACCGCTGGTTCGGCCGGGGACACAAGACTCGTGCCGATCTGGGCCGCTTCGTGCTGACCGTCCAGGATGACGGGATGGTTCGCCTGGATATCCTGGTCGCCGAGTCCAAATTTCGCCAAACCTTCGACGTCGGCTCGGCCGAGGAACAACTCAACCGCACCACCGACCTGTGTGAGGATGCCTTTCGCTCGGACGGCGAGGTTCGCCACGACCGCCCCTTCTGGCTGGACGAGCTTGCCGCCGCGATCACTCAGACCAGTGGAAACGTCCTAAAGGCTGCAGACCTTCCAGCTCGCACCGTGATCGGCGACGAGGACCACCGTCAGATCGAGGCGAAGGTCCTTGACGCCCTGCGCTCCGAGGATGTCCAGCTCGGTCAGGTTACTGGCGTTGCGGTGGCTATCTCAGCCGAGGACGACCAGCCGGCTCCCATGGTCGGAAGCCTCGGCAAGCACACCCTGGTGAGGCTGAACAAGCACGAGCTGCTGAACCTCATCGGCGCTCTGCGGGCAAATCAGGACCCCACCAATGCAGACCCCCTTGTTGTCTCTAGGCACCTCGGCGGGACCATGAAGGTCTCTGGCCCCGCCGCTCAAACCACCTCGACATCCACCAGAATGCCTACCTCCGAAGAACCGACGGCACCTGCCGAGGTTGGTGGGAGGACTGCTCCACTAAACGCGCCGAGAGCGGTAGTTGGGCGCCACTCTGCCGCAGAGGCGGATCCTCTCCCTCGGAAGGCTCACCACAGTGGGCTCTCCGAGGAGGAGCTGAGGCTTCGATACAACAAGGTCCTTGACGTCTTCGCCCGCCACAAGGTCGCGGTCACCTCCCCGGAAAACGGCAAGTGGCAGGAGGGGCCCGGCTTCTACATCTTCCGGTTCATTCCCCATCCTGGGGTCACCGTGGACAAACTGACCAACCGGCGAGACGAGATCTTCCTGGCTCTGGCGCTACCCTCCGGGTTCAGCATTCGCACCCGCAGCGACCGCGGCTCCGTACTATTTGAAATCCCCAAGATCGACGACGAGATGTACGGGGTTGACGCCAAGGAGCTGTGGCAGCGATGCCCAGTTGATCCCGAGAGCCTCATCGCCCCTCTGGGCGCCGACATCGCGGGCAACCCGGTCACCATTGACCTCTCCTCCGCGGACTCACCGCACTTGCTGGTGGCCGGCACGACCGGATCAGGAAAGTCCGTTGCCCTGGACACGATCATCAAGGGCTTGATCCGGTACGGCAAGAGTGCCCTGCGACTCCGTCTCATTGATCCCAAGGGCACCGAGCTTGTCGACTTCGAGGACGACCCTCACCTTGATGGCCTGATCGGTATGGACGCCGCCGATGCGATCGAGATTCTTGAGGAAACCGTCGAAGAGATGGCCAAGCGCTATAAGGACATGAAGGCGATCCGCGCACGCAAGCTCGCAGAGTACAACTCCAAGGTCAACAAAGCAGATCGAAAGCCATGGATAGTCGTCGTCCTGGACGAGTACGCCGACCTCACCAGCGATCCTGAAGAGAAAAAGCAGATCGAAGCGCTGCTCAAGCGCCTAACGCAGAAGGCCCGCGCTGCGGGTA
>NZ_JBSFGJ010000399.1:0-8596 GCF_053596515.1 Nonomuraea sp. NPDC001684 | reverse complement strand
GCTGCAGGACCCGGCCGGCGCGCTGCCGGGCGTGTGGTTCCAGCCGTCCGGCGACGAGGAGCCCCGCCAGCGCTGGCACTTCGACGTGTGGGTGGAGCCCGCGCAGGTCCAGCCCCGGATCGACGCGGCGCTGGCGGCGGGCGGACGGCTGGTGCACACCGACGGGGCGTCGCGGTTCTGGGTGCTGGCCGACCCCGAGGGCAACCACGCCTGCCTGTGCACCTGGCAGGGGCGCGACTGAGCCGCGGCGGCGGTCACCGGGGCCCGTCGGGCAGCCCGGCGCGTGGTCAGCGTGGCCCGTCGGGCAGCCCGGCGCGTGCCTGGGCGAGCAGTTCGCGGGTGCGCGGCAGGCCGGCCAGGCGGGCGGCCAGGGCGTCCAGCGTGACGGCCAGCACCCGGGCCGGCACGCCGCGCGCCGTCAGCACGTGCGCCATCCAGCTGACGAAGGACGTGAACAGGCCGGGGTCGTCGACGTAGGCGGCGGCCTTGAGGTAGTCGACGACGTAGGCGACGTCCTCGGCGGTGTGGCCGGTGGGCTCCTCGCCCGCGGTGACGGGCACGTGCTCGTCCAGCTCCCGCATGACGCCCCTGACCAGCTCGGGGGCCCGGTCGGTGAGCGCCGTGTACTCGGGGCCGGCCAGGTGCGGCGGCCGTCCGGGGCTCAGCCCGGTCGCGGCCCGGCGCGGCGGCGGCCCGGCGTCGAGCAGGTCGGCGGCGGCCCGCGCGTCGGGCGCCCAGGCATCGGCCCCGAGCAGACGGGCGTAGCGGCCGTCGGGCCCGAAGGCGGCGCCGCCGACGAGCACGGGCGCGCCCGCCGCCTGGCAGGCGCTGATGGCCGCGTGCGCGGCGGGCAGCCGGGTGGCGATCGACCCGGACAGCGCGACCGCGGCCGGGGCGGTCCTGTGCACGTGCACGACCAGGTGCGCGGTCGGTACGTGCGCGCCCAGGTAGTCCACCTGCCAGCCGCGCAGCCGGAGCACCTCGGCCAGCAGCCGGGCCGGGAAGGTGTGCCACTCGCCGTCCACGCACGCCACGCTCACCCGCCCCCTGGCCGGGCCGGCGCGCCGGCCGCGCGCGCCCGGCTCGTGGGCCAGCACGGCCAGCACCCGCTCGTGGACGGCGGTCGCCGTGTGCTCCTGGGCGACGGTGAGCCGGTTGGCCGCCCAGTCCAGGCCCACGCGGGCCTGCGCGACGGCGACGACGTCCAGGAGCATGGTCTCCAGGGGCACACCGGCGTCGAGACCGGCCCGCGCGGCGTCGATCGCGGCGTACTCGTCGCCGGACGTCGCCGCCGTCCGCAGCGCCTCGACGCAGCGCTCGATCTCCTCCCGCAGGCCGGGGGCGCTCACGCCGGAAGACCTCCGTCCGGGCCGTCGGGGGCGTCGGGGGCGTCGGGGGCCTCGCGCGGCGCGCCGATGGCGACGATGGCGATGTCGTCGCGCTCCCGCTCGCCCGCCCACTGGGAGGCGAGCATCTGGACGCGTTCGGCCAGCGCGGCGGCCGGCATGCCGGCGCACTGCCGCAGCTCCTCGCGCAGCCGGTCGTCGCCGAACAGCTCGTCGCCCAGCGGGCCGCCCCTGGCCTCGATGACGCCGTCGCTGTAGAGCAGGCACGTCTCGCCGGGGGCCAGGAGCACCGTCTCGGTGACGCTGGTGATCTGGTCGAGCAGGCCGATCAGGGTGCCGCGGGTGCGGGCGTCCTCCACCCGGCCGTCGTTGCGGACGATCATCGGCGGCGGATGGCCGGCGCTGGTCAGCCGCAGCTCCAGCCGGTGGCCGCGGCGCTCGACCCCGGCCAGCACCAGCGTGACGTAACGCGGGCTGGACTCGGCGAGCAGCACCTCGTTGAGCCGTTCCAGCACGCGCTGGTGGTCGTCGGCCAGCGGCAGCAGGGCGCGCAGCGTGTTGCGGATCTTGCCGGTCAGCACGGCGGCCTCCAGCCCCTTGCCGGAGACGTCGCCGAGCACCACCAGCGCCGCCCCGCCCGATCCGGCGACCGGGTGGACGTCGTAGAAGTCCCCGCCGACCAGCGCGCCGTGGCCCGCCGCCCGGTAGCGGGCCGCCACGTCGGCGACGTCGAGGTACGGCGTCATCGGCGGCAGCAGGTCGGCCATCAGCGTCTCGGTGATGGCCCCCTGCTCGGCGTACACGCGGGCGATGGAGATCGCGGTGCCGGCGCGGGCCACGAACAGCCGGGCGAACACCTCCTCGGCCGCGGAGAAGCCGGCCGAGGAGCGCAGCAGGATCAGCGCTCCCGCGGGCAGGCCGTAGCCGGGCAGCGAGATCACCGCCACGGAACGCGTGTCGTCCCGTCCCTCGCCCAGCACCCAGCCGGGCGCCCGCTCAGGATCCACCCAGCGGGCGGGGACCGGCGGGAAGGCCCGCAGCGCCTCGGCCAGCCCCGGCATGGAGCGCGGGTCGATGTCCAGGTTCCGGCGCACGGCCGCGCCGCCGGCCTCGTGGTAGGCGACCTCGTAGCGGCGCGGGCCCAGCGGCACGACGACCCGGGCGGCGTGGGCGAGGTGCGTCACGGCCAGGCGGGCGACCGCCTCCAGGCAGCGGTCGAGGTTGAGCGAGGACAGCAGCTCGGTGGCCGCCGCCACCATGGACGCGGCCGAGTCCCGCTCGCCCCGCAGCACCTCCATGGCCTGCTCCCGCGCGGTGACGTCGACCAGCCACCAGGTGACGCGGTCGCGCCCGGCGCGCACGGGATGGGCCTCGAACACCCGCTCCCCGACCGGCCCCCGCGCGGGCTCGGGCGTGCTCCCGGCGTCGGGCGAGGCGGCCAGGCGGGCGCACAGGTCGTGGTGGGCGCGGGCCAGCCAGTCCGGCGCGATCCGCGTCGCGTCGCCCAGCAGCGACCGGGCGGCGGCGTTCGCCCGCTCGACGGCGCCCGAGGCGTCGACGACCAGCATCGGGTACGGCGTGTCCTCCCCCAGCATGCCGATCGCGCCCCGTTCGTGAACACCTACGAGATTTTCACTCTACTGACGTGACCTGCACGGCTTTCCCGACGCCGAATCGTCTTTGTCGCATTTTTAGCCGCGTTACCTTCGGAGCACGCTCCCGGCCCCCGTCTGCGGACGCGTGTGCCGGAGCGGTGGCCGGGTGGTCTACCGTCTGATCGTGCTCGCCTCACACCATGTCCCCCGCCCGGCCGCGCACGGCGGGGGCGCGCCATGAGAAACCTGCGGCTGACGGGCGCCTTCCTGTCCCGGTTCCACCATCCGGCGCAGGTCATCGCGACCGGGTTCGCGGCCCTCATCCTGACCGGCACGGCCCTGCTGACCTCGCCCATGGCCACGGCCACGGGCGAGTCGGCCGGCTGGCTGACCGCGCTGTTCACCGCGACGTCCGCGGCCTGCGTGACCGGCCTGGTCGTGGTGGACACCGCCACCCACTGGTCGGTGGCCGGGGAGGTGGTGATCGCCATGCTGGCCCAGGTGGGCGGGCTGGGCATCATGACGATGGCGACGCTGTTCACCGTCCTGGTCGCGGGCCGGCTGGGGCTGCGCGCCCGCATGTTCGCCCAGGCCGAGACCAAGACGCTGAGCATGTCCGACGTCCGGCGCGTGGTGCGCAACGTGGTCATCTTCAGCCTCGTCTCCGAGCTGATCGTCGGCGCCGTGCTCACCGCGCGCTTCGTCACCGGTTACGGCGAGCCGCTGGGCCGGGCGATGTACCTGGGCTGGTTCCACGCGGTGTCGGCGTTCAACAACGCCGGGTTCGCGCTGTGGCCGGACAACCTGATGCGCTTCGTCACCGACGCGTGGATCTGCCTGCCGATCGCGTTCGCGGTGATCGTGGGCGGGCTGGGCTTCCCGGTGGTGTTCGAGCTGGCCCGCGCCTGGCGCCGGCCCAGCCGGTGGTCGGTGCTCACCCGGGTCACCGTCGGGGTGACGCTCGTCCTGCTCGCGGTGGGGACGCTGGTCTTCCTGGTGACCGAGTGGCGCAACCCCAGGACGCTCGGCGGGCTCGACGACTCCGGCAAGCTGCTGGCCGCGTTCTTCACCGGGGTCATGCCGCGGTCGGGCGGGTTCAACAGCCTCGACATCGGCCAGCTCTACCCGAGCAGCCTGCTCGCCACCGACCTGCTGATGTTCATCGGCGGCGGCAGCGCCGGCACGGCGGGCGGCATCAAGGTCACCACGTTCGGGCTGCTGGCGTTCATCATCTGGGCCGAGCTGCGGGGCGAGCCCCGGGTGAACATCGGCCACCGGCGCCTGGCCGAGTCCGCGCAGCGCCAGGTCATCTCGATCACCATGATCGGCGTCGTGCTGGTCGCCGTCTCCACCTACCTGCTGCTCGCGCTCACGCCCCACAGCCTGGACCAGGTGCTGTTCGAGGTGGTCTCGGCGTTCGGCACGAACGGGCTGTCCACCGGCATCACCGCCGACGCCACGCCCGCCGGGCACCTGCTGCTGGCGGCGCTGATGTTCATCGGGCGCATCGGCCCGCTCACGCTGGGTTCCGCGCTCGCCCTGAAGGAGCGCACCCGTCGCTACGAACTACCCGAGGAACGTGTCATCGTTGGCTGACAAGAAGACAGACCCCGTCGTGGTCATCGGCCTGGGCCGGTTCGGCACCTCGCTCGCCCTGGAGCTCACCCGGCGCGGCACCGAGGTCCTGGCCATCGACAACCGGCCGAAGGTCGCCCAGAGCCTGGCCGGGCAGATCACGCACATCGCCACCGCCGACTCCACCGACCTGGAGACGCTGCGGCAGCTCGGCGTGCCCGACTTCTACCGGGCGGTGGTGGCCATCGGCGGCGATCTGGAGGCCAGCATCCTGACCACGTCGCTGCTGATCGAGCTGGAGATCGACGACATCTGGGCCAAGGCCGTCAGCCGCCAGCACGGCCGGATCCTCGGGCGCATCGGCGCCCATCACGTCGTCTTCCCCGAGCACGACATGGGCGAGCGGGTGGCCCACATGGTGACCGGCCGGATGCTGGACTTCATGCAGGTGGACGAGAACTTCGCGATGGCCAAGACCCGGCCGCCCAAGGAGTACATCGGGGTCCCGCTCGGCCGGTCCAACCTGCGCCGCAAGCACGGCGTCACCGTGGTGGCGGTCAAGAGCGCGGAGGAGGAGTTCACCTACGCCGGTTCCGACACCGAGCTGGGGTACGGCGACGTGATCATCGTCTCCGGCCGCACCGAGGACGTCGAACGCTTCGCCGACCTCACCTAGCCGGAGGGTCGTCGGCGGGGCCCAACGGGGCGGGCCGATGTTGGCCGGGGCGACAGGCCCGTCCGGGTCATGGTTGACGATGATGGGCGGTCCGTCCGACCGGAGGCAGCCATCATGACACCACGCCGTACCCCGTCCGACCGGGCCCGCGAGGCCACGATGATCGCCGACATCGAGCGGCTCGTACGCTGCGAGTCGCCGTCCGGCGATCTGGCCGCGGTCGCCCGCAGCGCCACGGCCGTCGCCGAGCTGGGCGCCGCCCGCCTGGGGGCCGAGGCCGAGCGCGTCGTCATCGACGGGTGCACCCACCTGCGGTGGCGGTTCGGCGGCGAGCCCCGGGTGCTGCTGCTCGGCCACCACGACACGGTGTGGCCGGTCGGCTCGCTGGAGCGGCACCCGTTCGAGGTGCGCGACGGGGTGCTGCGCGGGCCGGGCTGCTTCGACATGAAGGCCGGGCTGGTGATGGCCTTCCACGCGCTGGCGGCGCTGGACGACCTGGACGGCGTGACCGTCCTGGTCACCGGCGACGAGGAGCCCGGGTCCCCCACCTCGCGGCGGCTGGTCGAGGACGAGGCGCGCGGCTGCGCGGCGGCGCTGGTCCTGGAGGCGGCCGGTCCCGGCGGGGCGCTCAAGACCGAGCGCAAGGGCGTCTCCCGGTACGAGGTGCTGGTGCGGGGCCGGGCCGCGCACGCCGGGCTGGAGCCCGAACGCGGCGTGAACGCGACGGTCGAGGTGACCCACCAGGTCGCGGCGGTGGCGGCGCTGGCCGATCCCGCGCTGGGCACGACCGTCACCCCGACCCGCCTGGAGTCGGGCACCACGGTCAACACGGTGCCCGCGCGGGCCCGCTTCGACGTGGACGTACGGGTCAGGGACGCCCGCGAGCAGGACCGGGTGGACGCGGCCATGCGCGGGCTGCGGCCGGTGCTGCCCGGCGCGGACGTCACGGTCGGCGGCGGGCCCAACCGGCCGCCGCTCCCTGCGTCGGCGTCGAAGGAGCTGTTCGAGCGGGCGTGCCGGCTCGCCGGCGCCCTCGGGATCGGCCCGCTGGCGTCGGTCGCCGTGGGCGGGGCCTCCGACGGCAACTTCACCGCCGGGACGGGCACCCCCACCCTGGACGGCCTGGGCGCGGTCGGCGGCGGCGCGCACGCCGACGACGAGCACGTGCTGGTCGCGGAGCTGCCGGGCCGCACCCGGCTGCTGACTGCCCTGGTCGCCGACCTGCTGGCCGCAGCGCGGTGACCGCCCCTCACAAGGGGGCCCTGGACGCTGTTGTCCGGGCGGACGAACCGGACGCCGCCGCCCGGTGCTCGCCGACCAGCTACGGGACGAAGGCGGCTGCGACCATGACCGGCGTGACTGATCTCATCCGTGACCGTCGCGACTCCCGGCCCGTCGAGGCCGCGTGCGCCGCGGCGCAGGCCGCCGCCGACGGCGCGGGCATCGACATCCGCCCCCTGGACAGCGTCGGCGAGCTGGAAGCCGTCCGCCGCCTGTACGAGCACATCTGGCGCACCGGCGAGAACAACCCCCCGGTGACGGCCGACATGTTGCGCGCGTTGTCGAAGGCGGGCAGCTACGTGAGCGGCGCCTTCGACGGCGACCGGATGGTGGGCGCGTGCTTCGGCTTCTTCTCGCCTCCGGCGCGCGCCGCCCTGCACAGTCACATCGCCGGCGTGCTGGCCGGCATGCAGGGCCGCAACGTCGGGTTCGCCATGAAGCTGCACCAGCGGGCCTGGGCGATGCTGCGCGGCGTCGGCGAGATCTGCTGGACCTACGACCCGCTGGTACGCCGCAACGCCTACTTCAACCTGGCCAAGCTGGGCGCCGACCCGGCCGAGTACCTGCCGGACTTCTACGGCCCCATGGACGACGACATCAACCGCGCCGACGCCACCGACCGCGTCCTGGTCCGCTGGCGGCTGGAGACGCCCGTCGTCGAGGCGGCCTGCGCGGGCCGTCCGGCCGTGGCGGACGCGGCGGCGGCCAGGGCGGCGGGCGCGGCCGTGGCGCTGGAGGCGTCGGCGGCGGGCGGGCCGCTGGTCCGGTACGCCCGCGCGGCCACCGTCCTGGTCGGCGTGCCCGGCGACGTCGAGGCGATGCGCGAGAGCGACCCGGCCCGCGCCGCCGACTGGCGCAGGGCGCTGCGGGACGTGCTGGGCGAGCTGCTCGAACAGGGCGGCCGGGTACGCGGCTTCGACCGAACAGGCTGGTACATCGTGGACAGACAGGAGACGGAGTGAAGATCACCGGTGTGGAGGTCCGCACGGTCGAGATGCCGCTCGTGACGCCGTTCCGCACGTCGTTCGGCACCGAGACGGTGCGGCGGGCGGTGCTGGTGCGGGTCGTCACCGGCGAGGCCGAGGGCTGGGGCGAGTGCGGCGCGGGCACGGCGCCCCTGTACTCCTCGGAGTACACCGACGCCGCCGCCGACGTGCTGACCCGGTTCCTGGTCCCGGCGCTGGCCGGCGTGGCCGACCTGGACGCGCACAAGGTCGCCCCGGCGCTGGCGGCGTTCAAGGGGCACCGGATGGCCAAGGCCGCGCTGGAGACGGCCGTCCTGGACGCGGACCTGCGCGCCCGCGGCGTCCCGCTGGCCCACGCGCTCGGGGCGGTGCGCGCCAGCGTGCCGTGCGGGGTGTCGGTGGGCATCACCGGGTCGGTCCCGGCGCTGCTGGACGCCGTCGCCGAGTACCTGGACGCGGGCTACCTGCGGATCAAGCTGAAGATCGAGCCCGGCTGGGACGTCGAGCCGGTCCGGGCCGTGCGCGAGCGGTTCGGCGACGTCCCGCTCCAGGTGGACGCCAACACCGCCTACGGGCGCGGCGACGCCCGGCACCTGGCCGGGCTGGACCCGTTCGGCCTGCTGCTGATCGAGCAGCCGTTCGCGCAGGACGACCTGCTCGGGCACGCCCGGCTGGCCGAGCGGATCACGACGCCGATCTGCCTGGACGAGTCCATCGTCTCGGCCCGCGCCGCCGCCGACGCGATCGCGCTCGGGGCCTGCCAGGTGGTCAACATCAAGCCGGGCCGGGTCGGCGGCCATCTGGAGGCCCGGCGCATCCACGACGTGTGCGCCGCGCACGACGTCCCGGTGTGGTGCGGCGGCATGCTGGAGACCGGCGTGGGCCGGGCCGCGAACGTGGCGCTGGCCGCGCTGCCCGGGTTCCTGCTGCCCGGCGACACCTCGGCCTCCGACCGCTACTACCGGACCGACCTGACGCCGCCGTTCCGCCTGGAGGACGGCCACCTCGCCGTGCCGACCGGCCCGGGGATCGGCGTCGCCCCGATCCCGGAGGTGCTGGAGGAGGTCACCGTCGCGACGACGTGGGTGCCGATGCCGTCCTGATCTGTTGGTCGGTTCCGACAGGTCGGCCGGTGGCATTTCGTCGTCCCGGACGAAC
>NZ_JBSFGJ010000398.1:0-8618 GCF_053596515.1 Nonomuraea sp. NPDC001684 | reverse complement strand
GCCAGGGGTCGGTGGTGAGCTCTGCCGCGCTGCGCAGCAGGGTCGCGGCGGCGGCCATCCCGCCGCGGGTGCGAGCGCCCTGCGCGGCCTCGGCGAGGTCGGCGGCGAGCACGTCGTCGGGAGCTTCGGCCGCCGCTGCCAGGTGCCATAAGCGCCGCTGCCGGTCGCTCTCGCCGTCCAAGGCGCCGGCGAGCGCGTGGTGGGCGGCCCGCCGTTCCTCAGCGCCGCCCGCGGCGTAGGCGGCCGCGCGGATCAGCGGGTGCCGGAACAGGACGCCGCTTCCGATCTCGACGAGCTGAGCCTCCTCCGCCGCGGCCGCCGCGTGTGGACCGAGGCCGAGCTCGTGGGCGGCGCGCCAGAGCAGGGCGGCATCGCCGGTGGGGTCGGCGGCTGCGAGGAGCAGCAAGAGGCGGGCCGGTTCCGGCAGGGTACGGATGCGTCGCTTGTAGCGGTCCTGCAGTGCGTCGGCGCCGGTCGCCGGGAGGGCGAAGCCGCCGAGGAGTTCCGCCCGGCCGCTGCGTGACAGCTCCAGCAGGGCCAGCGGGTTGCCGCGGGTTTCGGCCACGATGCGGTCGAGCACGCGGCTGTCGAGCCGCCCCGGGGTCGCCGCGGTCAGCAGCTCACGGGCGTCGGCGTCGGCGAGGCCGGCCACGGCCAGGGACGGAAGCCCGGCCAGCAGCGTGTCTGGGTTCTGCTCTCTGACGGCGAAGACCAGCAGCACCCCTTCGCCGAGCAGCCGTCGGGCGACGAATCCGAGCACCTGCCTGGATGCGGCGTCGAGCCACTGGGCGTCGTCGACGAGGCATACGAGCGGCTGCTCGGCAGCCGACTCGGCGAGCAGGCCCAATACCGCCAGCCCGAGGACGAGCCGGTCGGGCGTCGCACCCGCCGCGTGTCCGAAGGTCACTTCGAGCGCCTGCCGCTGCGGTGCCGGCAGGGTGGAGGATGCGGCGAGCATGGGTGCGCAGAGCTGGTGGAGTGCGGCGAACGGCAGCTCAAGCTCGGACTCCACGCCGGTGAGCCGGATGATCCTGCAGTGAGCGGCCTGGTTCTCAAGGTAGTGCAGCAGCGTGGTCTTGCCCGTGCCTGCCTCGCCGCGCAGGACCAGCGCGGCGCTCTGCCCCTCTCTGACCCGGCGCAGCGCCTGGTCCAGCCGTTCGCGTTCGGTTCGGCGTCCGCGGAGGACCAGCGCTGCTGCCACGCCCCGAGTCTAGGGATCAACCGCCCGGCCGGCACGATCCTGTCCTCATTCGGGCAGCGGGTCACCGTGGTGCTCGACCCGTCCGGGGAGGCGGGTGGTGACCTCCTGGATCAGGTAGGCGTTGCCGTCCAGATCGCGGAAGGTCGCGAAGGAGCCATAGCTGGCGTGCTCGGGCGCCGGCCCGTCGGCCCGGCCGCCGGGGATCTGGCCGAACTGCGCGCCGGGGGCGTCCGGGTGGAAGATCTCGCTGACGTCGGCGCCGAGGGACACGAGCCGCTCGCGGGCAGCGGCGATGTCGGAGACGACCAGGTAGACGCCTTCGGCGGTGCCGGGCTTCTGGCCGGTGATCCGGGTGCCGAACTGGACGGAGGCCGGTGACCCCGGCGGGGTGACCTGGACGACGCGGAAGCCGTTGGCGAAGGCGAAGTCGGCGTCCAGGCGCCAGCCCAGGTCCTGGTAGAACTGCTTGGAGCGGTCGACGTCGGACACGGGGATCACGACGGCTTCGACCTTGAGGTCCGTCTGCTTCATGGTGCTCACCTTCCGGTTCGGACGGGCTGGTGGCGCTCCCACCAGTCCAGGACGAGGGAGGCGTAGGCCCTCGGGGCTTCCTCCCAGGCGAAGTGCCCGGCGTCGACGACGTCGAGCGAGCTGTCGGGCAGCCGGGCGGCGAGGAACTCGCCGTGGGCGCGGGGGACGACCAGATCGCGCTCCGGGGCGATGATCCGGACCGGTGTCCGAATCGCCGGGAGCAGCGGTTCCAGGGCGTCGAGCTCGGCCGGGTAGGTGCGGACGTAGCGCATCGATTCGGCGAAACGGCGCCCTGCGTAGGAGGCGGCGTAGTCCTCGCGAACGTGGTCGGCGAGCGGCGTGGCCGGGTGGATGTTGTCCAAGGTCATCCGGGTGATCTGGTCCGCGTTCAGCTCGTACCAGGCCAGGTCGGGGTCACGGACCCAGGTCGCGAGCGGCTCACCGAGGTCCAGACGGGCCGAGGCCGCGCCGCCGCCGATGACGAGGCTGTGGAAGCGCTCGGGCCGGCCGGCCGCCGCGAACAGCGAGGCGCTGGTGCCCACGTCCGGCCCGACGACGTGCGTCCGGTCGAGCCCGAGCGCGTCCATGAGCCGAAGCACGAACGCGCCGGCGGCGCGCGGGGTGAGCACGTCCGGGCGTCCTTGCGATCTGCCGAACCCGGGCAGGTCGACGGCGACGACGTGCGCGGCGGCGGCCAGTTCGGTCCACATCGGCTCGAACGCGTACAGGCTCTCGGGCCACGGGCTGAGGAGCAGCGCGTGCTGTGCGCGCGGTTCGGTCTCGGCGTAGCGGACGGTGAGGCCGTCCACGGTGATGGTCTTGGTGGTGATCGGGGAGGTGGTCATGTCGCCCTCCTTCGGGAACGCCCCCAGCTTCGTGCGGGCGGCGCTCCGTCGCACCAGGGTTGACCCCTGGCCTGCGCCCAGGGGTCAACACGGGTGCGACACGACGAGAGGTGCTGCATGGTCATAGGACAAGACGGACCCACCGGAAAGGGACGAGACCATGGAATGCGATGTCGTAGTGATCGGCTTGGGCCCCGGCGGCGAGCACGTGGCCGGGAGCCTGGCCAAGGCCGGGTTGTCGGTCGCCGGCGTGGACGAGCGCCTAGTGGGTGGCGAATGCCCGTACTTCGGGTGCATTCCGAGCAAGATGATGATCGCCGCGGCCGACAGGCTCCGCACGGCCCAGCACGCCAAGACGGCGAGCGTCCACCCCGACTGGAAACCGGTCGCCGACCGCATTCGCGAGGAGGCCACCGACGACTGGAACGACCAGGTCGCCGTCGACCGGCTGGTCGCCGCAGGGGCCGTCTTCGCCCGTGGCCGAGGCCGCATCACCGGGCCCCGTACGGTCACCGTCACTGCTGCTGACGGGTCGACGACGACCTACACGGCCCGGCGCGGCATCGTGCTCAACACCGGGACGTCACCCGCCGCGCCGCCGATCCCCGGCCTGGCCGCCACGCCGTACTGGACCAATCGGGATGTCGTCCGGCTCACCGAACTGCCCGCCTCCCTGGCTGTGCTCGGCGGCGGCGCGATCGGGAGTGAGCTCGCACAGGCGCTCGCCGCCTTCGGCGTCGAGGTGACGGTGATCGAGGTCGCCGACCGGCTGCTCGCCATAGAGGAACCGGAGGCCTCAGCGGCGGTGGAGAAGGCGTTCGCCGCCGACGGCATCATCGTGCGTACGGCGGCGCGCGCCGAACGAGTCGAGCACGACAGCGACCGCTTCAGCATCCACCTCGGCGACGACGTGGTCACCGCGGAACGCCTGCTGGTCGCCGCAGGCCGGCGCAACAACCTGAGCGATCTCGGCCTGGAGCACGTCGGGCTGGACCCGCAGGCCCGCGTCCTGGACCCCGACGAGCGGATGCGGGTCGCCGACGGCGTCTGGGCCATCGGCGACATCACCGGCAAGGGCGCCTTCACGCACATGTCCATGTACCAGGCCGACCTCGTCATCCGCGACCTGACCGGCGCCGACGGCCCGTGGGCCGACTACCGGGCCGTCGGCCGGGTCACCTTCACCGCGCCCGAGGTCGGCTCCGTCGGCCTCACCGAAGCGGCGGCCCGCGAACACGGCGTCAACGTCAGGACGGCCACCAGCGACCTGGGGACGCGCGGCTGGATCGCCGGGGAGGCTGGCCCGATCAAGCTCGTGGCCGACGCGGAGCGGGGTGTGCTGATCGGTGGGACCGTCGTCGGCAGCATGGGCGGCGAAGTGCTGTCCGCCCTCGTCACCGCGATCCACGCGCGGATCCCGATCGCGACGCTGGCGGAGATGCACTTCGCCTATCCGACCTTCCACCGCGCCCTCCAGCCGGTGCTGCGCGCCCTGCGGTGAGAGCTGGCTGATCATCGGGAGGTGAAGGCGGCAGTCTGGAACACCGTGGAGTTGGCGTGCCTGTCCACGGAGCGGTCGTAGACGGCCAGGGCATGGTCCAGGGACTGTCACGGGGGGCGAGAGGCGACGTCCGGGTGCGAACGTGAATACGTCATCGAGGGCATCCGGACGTCGCGGGATCTCCGGGGTGCCCGCCTCCGCGGCCGCGAGCACGGCATGCAACTTCCCCCACAGCTTCGGAGCCCAGGCCCAGGTGGACGACAACCCGGGCAACGGAGCTCCGCGGTGGATCTGGGTGAACGCGGCAGGGGTCAGGGCGTACGGTTTCGACGCCGCCTATCTCGATGCTTCTAGCCGCGACGCTACTCCAGGTGGCTGCTTCCTTCGGTTCTCGATCGCGCCTGTCGGCCGCCGCCACACGCTTCTGTGCGGCACCATGGGGGGGGACGGCTGGCCGCCGGGCTTACACGTTCAGCCCGGCCTCGCCATGGGCGTCGGCCGGCACGTCCTGCAGCATGAGCATGTTGACGAACGCCGACGGAGCCTGCGCGCGCCGTGGCCGACTCGTCGGCGAGGCGATCTGCCCATCTGCAAGCCTCAAGGACTACTGCCCCATCCAGCGTCTGGCTCGATAGAGCGAAAGGCCATGAATGGGGGATGATGTCAGGAGGCGCGCGCCGAACGGGCCGCTGCTGTCTGATCTGATTCCGAGGAGTCGTCATGCAGGTCGCGGTGGTCACCTTCGACGGGTTCAACGAACTGGACAGCTTCATCGCCTCGGCACTGATCAACCGGTGCCGGGCCGACGGGCTGGAAGCCTTCATCACCACGCCGACGCCCGTCGTCACCTCGATGAACGGTGTTCCGGTGACCGGGCAGCGGCCGATCGAGTTCGTGGCCGAGGCCGAGGCGGTGCTCATCGGGAGCGGGGTGAAGACCCGCGACGTGGTGGCCGATGATCGGCTGCTGTCCATGCTGCCTCTCGACCCAGGCCGACAGCTCATCGGATCGCAGTGTTCCGGAGCGCTGGTGCTGGCCCGCCTGGGGTTGCTGGGCGACATGCCGGTCTGCACCGACCGGACGAGCCGGCCGTTCGTCGAGGCGGAGAATGTCAGGGTCCTGGATGCGCCCTTCCACGCCCGGGGAAACATAGCGACGGCGGGTGGGTGCCTGGCCTCGCAGTACCTTGCCACGTGGGTGATCACCCGCACACTCGGCGAGGCGGCGGCCCAAGCCGTACTCGACTATGTCGCGCCAGTTGGAGAGAACGACGAGACGGTCGAGCGTGCTCTCGGGGTCGTCCACCGAGGGAGCGCTCTCATCTTGCGTTGATCTTCACAGGTCGCCGAGGCGGTCGCCCAGGTTGAGTTCGAGCGGCCCTCGTGTCTGCAGCCCCTGGGCGAAGAGGCTCTTCACCCTGGTTTGGGCGGCTTCTGCCGTGACCAGGTCTCGGAAGCGGATCGCGTCCGCGCGGAAGGCGTCGGCCGCGGGCAGGGTCAGCTCGTTGAGGACCCGCTTGGCCGTACGGACCCCCTCGGCGGGGAACGAGGCGATCCGCCGGGCGAGGCGGGCCACGAAGGCGTCCAGGTCCGCGTCAGGGACCGCCCGGTTGATCCAGCCGTACCGCTCCGCGGTGCGGGCGTCGAAGTCCTCGGATCCGAGGATCACCTCCATGGCCCGCCCTCTTCCCAGCAGCCGGGCCAGGTGCTGGATGCCGCCGGCACCGGGAGGGGCGCCGGTGCCGACCTCGATCTGCCCGAGGACGGCGCTCTCCAGGGCGGCGAAGCGCATGTCGCAGGCCAGTGCCAGTTCGCTGCCCGCCCCGCGCGCCCGGCCGCGGATCTTCGCGATGGTCACGACCGGCAGCTCGCTGAGCCGATGCCACAGCATCCCCAGAGAGGAGTCGCCAGGGCCGCCCGCCCTGGCCGCTTCAGCGGTGTAGGCGGCGACCTTGGTCAGGTCGACGTGCGGGACGAAGTAGTCAGGGTCGGCGCTCTCCAGGACCACGACCCGGACGTCCTGGCCTGTTTCCAACTCGCCGACCAGGTCCACCAGGTCGCGGACGAGCTCGGGGCCGATCAGGTTCATCGGCGGCGCGTCCATCACCACGCTCAGCACACCCTGATCGGTGTGCGTAAGGCGCAGAGTCTCATACGTCATGACTACTCATCCTCTCCGGGACAAGGCCTGCCCCTCTGAGCCGTACGGCATGGCAGGGGGCGGGCGGGTGCCCGACCTGGCTCGTTCAGGCAGTCGCCGGTGACCTGCCCTGGCTTCCTCCCCATCGCACCGTCCCACGCATCAGGCGGCGAAACTCATCAGGGCTCAACCGGTTACGCGGTCAGCCTTGTCGTTGATCCAGCCGGGCAGGCTCGGCCACCACTCGTTCGGCCCGACAGAGAACAACTCCCTGGGGTCCGCGTCGAAGTCGTACAGGGTCGCGCCGTATTGCGGCCAGCCAGTCCAGATCCGCACTTAAGAGACCTTGTTCTTCACATAGGCGGGCAGGATCACAGTCTGTCCCAGCGTCCACTCGAAACAGTCGCCCTGGTAGTTGTCGTCGGTGAACATCTGTCCCCAGCCCTCCTGCCCGTAATGGGGGCAGTTGCCCTGCGCGCTGGCGCTGGGGGCGGCGACCAGCAGGGCGGCCGCGGTGGTCGCGACGGACAGCGCGACGGTGATGCTCCTGCGAAGGGGACGGGAGGCGGTGGGGGTGGCCTTGGCGGACATCTCTGCTCCTTGCCGTGGTCCCGGGCTCACGGTCCGGGCGCCTGGGCGGTGATGTCTTCACGATCGCGCGCGGCCGCCGGTATTCGCGCCCGTGACACTCCCTGGCCCTCGCCCGGGCCCCTTACTGGGGCCGGGTCGCCGAGCGCGGTCAGACCGTCGCCGGTTCGGCAGCTCGAAGTGCTTGCGCCAGGTCCTTGCGTGAGGTGACGTCGAGTTTGGTGAACGCCTTGCTCAGGTGCCACTCGACAGTGCGGTGACTGACGAACAGGCGGGCGGCGATCTCCGGATCGGTGTGCCCGCCGCCGGCCAGTCGCGCGATCTGTGCCTCCTGCGAGGTCAGCCCTACGCTCGGGCCCTGGCTGCGCTTGTGGACGGTTTCCCCGGTCGCCAGTAGCTCCTGTTCCGCGCGTTGGGCGAACGCTGCCGCTCCCATCGCATCCAGGGCGCGTATGGCGGCCTCGATCAGTTCGGGGAGCACCCACACGGTGAAGCCGATCCCGTCCGGTTCGGCGGCTCGGTGCGCGGCTTCGGCGGCCGCACCGTACTCGCCATGGCCCAGATGCAGGGTCGCGGCGGCCCACCCCGCCGCCTCCACGACGAAACCCTCGCCGCGGTCGGTCGCCTCGGCGATGATCTGATCGCGCATGTCGAGGGTTCGTTCCCGGTCTCCTCGCCAGGCGGCGAGCAGGATGGAGAAGTCGGCGATGGCGACGTTGCTCGTCGCCTGGGTGATCGAGTCGGCTTCCCGGATGAGCTGCTGGGCCAGATCGAAGCGGCCCGCGAACAATTGGTGAGCGGCGGAGTAGTTCAGCGCGAACGGCAAGACCGTGAGCAGGCCGCCCTCACGGGCCGCCTCGGCCAGACCGCCCGCCATCGCCGCGCACGCCTCGTCGTCCCACACGTCCATGGCCAGTTGGCAGGCCGGCCGGCACCAGGCGATGTTCTCGCGCCGGAAGCCCTCGCGGCGGAAGGTCGCGAGCGCCCGCCGCACCGACGGCAGCCCCTGGACGTACTCGCGGGTCGCCCGGGTGACAAGCACGTCGAGGAACTGGTCGACCGCCCGGACGGGGTGATCATCGACTGGTGCGAGCGTGCACACCCGTGTGCTCCTGGCCTCCGCCACCAAGCGCCACCAGCATCGTCTTCGCCGTCGAACCCGCCGCGATGGACTGGGCCACAGCCGCCGCGCTGCCCGCTGCGACCTCGACCTGCTGCACGTCACCGACGCCGACACCCAGCTCATCCCCGGCGCGGCGGGCGCGGTCGGCACCGTCGCGGTCCAGCCGGCCGTCGCCCGCGGCGCCACTGTCACCGGCACGACCTCCGCCGCCGACCACGACTACCGGCGTTCGCTCGCGCCGTCCCTGTCTCCCACGGCGACGGGCTCGCCGACCGCCTCCGCCACCTCGCACCTCAGGGCATCGACGTGACATCGCCGACCCCGGACCAAGCCATGCGACGCAGCGAAACCGGCCACACCCGAGGAAAGATCGTCCTGCACTGCCAAGCCGGCCTGAACGCCCCGGCCCCTGCACGGACGACAATCTGCGCGTGGTGGCCATCGAGATCGAACGTGCCGTGGCCGCCTCGCCCGCGCCGAGCCGATAACCCGCGATCCACTGGCGCGCCCTCACCCGGTTCGTCGCCATCGCGGACAGCCACTTTGCGGCTCGTCGCATGTTCCCGACCCCAGGGCCCGCTCGGCGGGTCGGCAGAACGCGCTCGGCATCGTCGACCAGTCCGACCAACGGCCTTGGACCAGTGGACGGGGGTCACCTCACCGGAGAGTTCCTAGGAGGGAAGGGTGAAG
>NZ_JBSFGJ010000397.1:0-8627 GCF_053596515.1 Nonomuraea sp. NPDC001684 | reverse complement strand
CGCGCCGGCCACCATGTGGAGCCGGTGCGCTGGCCACGACGGCCGTGCTGACCGCCATGGCGGTGCTGTCCGCGCGCTGGCGCTCGTGGGTGTCGTGGTTGTTCACCGGCCTGAACGTGGGCGCCACCGGGCTCATGCTGGCCGCCCTGGCCGCCGGGCGGCTGGCCGGCGTCGCCCACCGGATCCAGCTCACGATGGTCGCCGTCTGGGTTGTGTACGTGGCGCTCAGGCTGCTCGTCCACGACGACGACGAGGCCCCCTGTGGCCCTCCGCACGTCCTCGACCAGGGCGCGGGCCCCGGCGTGCTCATCACGGCGGGCCTGGGCGGCGCCTGGTTCCACTGGGACGCCGTGGCCGCCGGCCTGGCCGCCTGCCACCGGGTCGTCCGCTTCGACCGTCCGGGGCTCGGCCTCAGCCCGCCCGCGACCGACCGGCCCACCCTGTACGGCGAGGTGGCCCGGCTGGCCGCGCTGGCCCCCGCGCAGCCGTCCCAGGTCACCCTGGTCGCGCACGGCCTGTCCTGCTGGCACGCCGAGGCGTTCGCCCGGTTGCACCCGCTCTGCGTGGCCAAGCTCGTCCTGGTGGACCCCAGCCCGACGCCCGTGCGCCGGCCGCTCGCGCTCGCCGCCGTCCTGGGCGCGTGGCTGCCCGCGCTCGGCGGCACGTGGGGCGCGAACGTGCTGGCCCGCCTGACCGGGCCGCCGGCGCACCGCCTGGTCACGGGCATGGGCGACCCCTTCGGCGTGTACCGGATGGGCAAGGTGCCCGCGGCGGTGGCGGGGGAGTGGCTGGCCCGCCGCGACATGGCCGCCGACCTCCGTGACATCCGGGCCGGTCATCCCTTTCCCGACATCCCGGTCACCGTGCTCGGCGCGGGCGGCCGGGACGCCCGCAGGCAGAGCCTGGCGGCCCGCCTCGACGCCAAGCTGGTGCTGCTGCCCCGCTCGGGACACCAGGTCGAGCTGGACGATCCCGGCGCGATCGTCGACGCTGTCTGAGCCGCGGTCTGAACCGCCTTGTGAGCCGGCCGCGGGCGGGGGCAGGACACGCCCGTAGGATCGAGGCGAACCCAATCTTAGGGGGCAGGCGTGGACATCTCCGTCGTCGGTGAGGGCAGCGTGCAGGCCGCGCCCGACGTCCTGCGGTTGCTGGCGGGCGTCGAGGTGCGCAGGTCGTCGGCGTCCGAGGCGTTCACGGCGGTCAGGGCCGCCGCGGCCCGGCTGGCCGACGCGCTGGCCGGGGCCGGCGTCGCGGCCCACGACGTGCGCACGGTCGAGCTCTCGCTCGGCCCCGAGTACGAGGTCTACCCGAAGGTCTCCGCCTACCGGGCGGCCCAGGGCGTCGAGGTGGTCGTCAGGGACCTGCCGCGGGCCGACGCCGTCATCGACACGGTCGCCGGCGTGGGCGAGGAGGCCAGGCTCAACGGCGTGACCTTCGAGCTGTCCGACCCGGCGTCGGTGCTCGGCGAGGCCAGGGCGAGAGCGTTCAGGGACGCCGCGGCCAAGGCCGCCCACTACGCCGAGCTGGCCGGACGCCCGCTCGGCCCGGTCGTGTCGATCTCCGAGGAGATCAGGGGCGGCCCCCAGCCGCTGGTCGCGATGGCCGCGGCGGCCGAGAGCGCGTCCTCGGTCAGCCCGGGCCGCCAGACGCTCACGGTCGGCGTCCGCGTCGGCTACGACTTCGCCTGACCGAGCCGCAGCCGGAGCCGGGAACAGAGCCGGGCCCGCGGCGAGGGCGGGCGCTCCTCGCCACGGGCCCGGCCCGTCGGGGGAGGGCGTTACGGAAGCGCCAGCATGCGGTCCAGCGCGACCCTGGCCCAGTGGGCGGTGTCCTCGTCCACCGTGATCCGGTTGACGACGTCGCCCAGCACGAGCGACTCCAGCGCCCACACCAGGTGCGGCAGGTCGATCCGGTTCATCGTGGAGCAGTAGCAGACCGTCCGGTCCAGGAACGACACGTTCTTGTCGGGGAACATCGTGGCCAGCCGCTTGACCAGGTTCAGCTCGGTGCCGACGGCCCAGCTCGACCCGGCGGGAGCGGCCTGGAGGGTCTTGATGATGTGCTCGGTCGAGCCCACGTGGTCGGCCTTGAGCACCACCTCGTGCCGGCACTCGGGGTGCACCAGCACGTTCACGCCGGGGATGCGCGCGCGCACGTCGTCGACGGACTCGGCCGTGAAGCGGCCGTGCACCGAGCAGTGGCCCTTCCACAGGATCATCCGCGCCCGGTCGAGCTGCTCGCGGGTCAGCCCGCCGTCGGGGCGGTGGGGGTTCCAGACCACGCAGTCGTCCAGGGACATGCCCATCTCCAGCACCGCCGTGTTGCGCCCGAGGTGCTGGTCGGGCAGGAACAGCACCTTGCGGCCCTGCTCGAAGGCCCAGTCGAGCGCCCTCTTGGCGTTGGAGGAGGTGCACACCACGCCGCCGTTGCGCCCGCAGAACGCCTTGATGTCGGCGCTGGAGTTCATGTACGTGACGGGGACCACCTCGCCGGCCAGACCGGCGTCCTCAAGGGCCTCCCAGCACTCCTCCACCTGGTCGAACGTGGCCATGTCGGCCATGGAGCACCCGGCGGCGAGGTCGGGCAGCACCACCTTCTGGGCGTCGCCGGTGAGGATGTCGGCGGACTCGGCCATGAAGTGCACGCCGCAGAAGACGATGAACTCCGCCTCGGGCCGCGCGGCGGCCTGCTGGGCGAGCTTGAAGGAGTCGCCGGTCACGTCGGCGAACTGGATGACCTCGTCGCGCTGGTAGTGGTGGCCCAGCACGAACAGGCGGTCGCCCAGCGCCTCCTTGGCCTTGCGGGCGCGTTCGACCAGGTCAGGGTCGGACGCGGGCGGCAGCTCGCCGGGACACTCGACGCCCTTCTCGCTGTGCGGATCGGCGCCCTGCCCGAGGACGAAGAGCGGCAGCCCAGTCTGGGTGGCCATCGCCATACCCCCTTATCGTCGTTTTGACGATACTCACTATGACACACGGACGAACGTGGTTATTCCGGGGGTAGGGGACCCGGGAATGTGTGGCATGGGCGAGGTGTTGGTAGCGTCATCAGTAGGACGTCGGAAACAGACAGCCGGGTTAGGGAGTCAGCAGATGACGGTTGAGAGCAGCGAGACCACGACGCAGGGCCTGATCCTGACTGACGCGGCCGCCGCGAAGGTCAAGAGCCTGCTGGAGCAGCAGGGTGAGGAAGGTCTGCAGCTGAGGGTCGCCGTGCAGCCGGGTGGTTGCTCCGGCCTGCGCTACCAGCTCTTCTTCGACGACCGTTCCATGGACGGTGACGTGGTGACGGACTTCGGCGGGGTCAGCGTGGTCACCGACCGCATGAGCGCCCCCTACCTGATGGGCGCCAGCATCGACTTCGTCGACACGATCGAGAAGCAGGGCTTCACCATCGACAACCCCAACGCCACCGGCTCCTGCGCCTGTGGCGACTCGTTCAACTAAGGGGTCACGGCTTCGGCCTGTGGGGTCCCGCCCGCCTTTGTGCGAGCGGGACCTTCGCGTATTCTCGTGGGGCTCATTGGCCTGCTGACAACGAGGAAGAAGAATCCCGTGCGCATCGCCGTAACCGGCTCCATCGCGACAGACCACCTGATGACGTTCCCAGGAAGCTTCGGCGATCAGCTCATCGCCGAGCAGCTCGACCGGGTGTCGCTCTCGTTCCTGGTCGACGACCTTCAGATCCGTCGCGGCGGCTGCGCGGCCAACATCGCCTTCGGCATGGGCTGTCTCGGCCTCAAGCCGATCCTGGTGGGCGCCGTCGGCAACGACTTCGCCGACTACCGCTCCTGGCTGGAGCGCCACGGCGTCGACTGCGAGTCCGTGCACATCTCCGAGACGCAGCACACCGCGCGCTTCCTGTGCACCACCGACGAGCACCACAACCAGATCGCCTCCTTCTACACCGGGGCGATGGCCGAGGCGCGGCTGATCGAGCTGCAGCCGGTCGCCGCCCGGGTCGGCGGCCTCGACCTGGTGCTGATCAGCCCCAACGACCCCGACGCGATGCTGCGGCACACCGACGAGTGCCGCCAGCGCGGCATCCCCTTCGCCGCCGACATCTCCCAGCAGCTCGCCCGCATGGAGGACGAGCAGATCAGGCAGCTCGTCGACGGCGCCGCCTACCTGTTCTCCAACGACTACGAGAAGGGGCTCATCGAGCAGAAGACCGGCTGGTCCGACGAGGAGATCCTCGACCGGGTCGGCGTCCGCGTCACCACGCTCGGCCCCAAGGGCGCCGTCATCGACCGCAAGGGCGAGCCGTCCATCCAGGTCGCCCCGGCCCCCGAGCGCGGCAAGGCCGACCCCACGGGCGTCGGCGACGCCTTCCGCGCCGGCTTCCTGTCCGGCCTGGCCTGGGGCCTGCCGCTGGAGCGCTGCGGCCAGATCGGCAACCTGACGGCCACGCACGTGCTGGAGCGCGTCGGCGGCCAGGAGTACGAGCTGGGCCAGAAGGTCTTCCTGGAGCGCTTCACGGCCGCCTACGGCGCCGAGGCCGCGGCCGACATCGCCGGCCAGGTGCGCTGCTACCACCCCTGACACGCGTACGCCCCGCCCGCCGCAGGCGTGGCGGGGCGATCCCCGTACGGGTGTCAGCGCTTGGCGTACACCCGGTGCACGAACTCGGCGAGCTGGTCGTCCGGCAGGCACCGGGCGAGGTCGGCCTCGCTGATCATGCCGACGATGCGCTCGTTCTCCAGCACCGGCAGCCGCTTGATCTGGTTCTGCTCCATGCGCGACAGCGCCTCCTGCACGGTGGCGTCCGCCGTCACCCAGACCAGGCCGGTCGCCAGCTCGCCCGCCGTCACCTGCGCGGGGTCGTGACCGGCCGCGACGCACTTGATGACGATGTCGCGGTCGGTGATGATGCCGGTCACCCGGTCGTCGGGGCCGCACACGGGCAGCGCGCCCACGTCGTTGTTGCGCATCATCTGAGCCGCCCGGTCGAGCGTCTCGTGCGCGGCGATGCACTCCGCGCCCGTGCTCATCACGTCACGGGCGGTCTCGTTCCCCTTGGCCATGGTCTCCCCCGAATGGTCGATGTGCCGTCAGGGGAGGGCCCTACCCACAAACCGTCAGTAGTTGCGCATCACGTGGATGGCCCAGCCGCCCTCGGGCAGCTCGTACGAGGCCACGTGGCGGTGGGACTTCAGCCGGCACCACGCCGGCACGTCGGTGTAGGCCGCCGGATCGTCGGCCAGCACCGCCACCACGGCGTTGAGCGGCACGTGGTTGATCTGCTCGGCGAGCATGATGATCGGGATCGGGCACTTCTTCCCGAGCGCGTCGATCGTCAATGACGGCTGAGTTACCTCGGTCATGCGACTCCTGCGTCGTGCCGGATGCGGCGCACCAGATCGGGCAGCACGGCCAGGAACCGGTCGACCTCGGCCGCGGACGTGCCCCTGGGCAGCGACACCCGGACATTCCCATGCGTCAGCACGCCCATCGCTTCGAGGACGTGCGATGGACGAAGCGTACTAGCGGTGCACGAGCTTCCGGACGATACGGCGAATCCCGCCTTGTCCAGCTCGGTGAGCAGCGCCTCGCCGTCGACGTAGAGACACGAGAAGGTCACGATGTGGGGCGCCCGGCCGACCGGGTCGCCGATCACCTCGACGTCCGGCACGACCTTCGGCACGGTCTCCCTGATCCGGGCGACGAGCGTGGACAGCCGGGCCTGCTCCTGCGCCGCCTCGGCGCTCATCGCGCGCAGTGCCGCCGCCGCGGCCACGATGCCCGGCACGTTCTCGAAGCCGGGGACCCGCCGCCGCTCGCGTTCGTCCTCGGGCAGGAACGAGCGGAACCGGGTGCCCTTGCGCACCGCCAGCACGCCCACACCGGCCGGGCCGCCCCACTTGTGGGCGCTGGCGGTCAGCACCGACCAGCCCGGCGGTATCGGCATGCGGCCGGCCGTCTGGGCGGCGTCGACCAGCAGCGGCACCCCGTTGGCCCGGCACGCGGCGGCGGCCTCGGCGACCGGCTGCACCGTGCCCACCTCGTGGTTGGCCGTCTGGAGGCAGGCCAGCGCCGTGCCGGGACGCGCGACCGCCTCGGCGAACGCGTCGAGGTCGACCCGCCCCTCCAGGCTCACGCCCACCGTCTCGACCGTGCCGCCGTCGCGTTCGTGCACGCCGGCCGCGTGCAGCACGCTGGAGTGCTCGACCGCGCTGGTGACCAGATGACGCCCGACCCTGCGCCTGCCGTGTAGGGTGCCGAGCACGCCGAGATGCGCGGCCTGCGTGCCGGACGAGGTGAACGACACCTCGTCGGGGCGCGCGCCGAGCGCCTCGGCCACCTCCGTGCGGGCCTGCTCCAGCAGCAGGTGAGCGCGGCGGGCCTGGGTGTACAGTCTCGCGGGGTCGGCCCAGCCGACGTCGATCGCCGCCAGCAGCGCCTCGCGTGCCTGAGGGTGGAGCGGCTCGCTCGAGGCCGCGTCGAAATACGCCACGAGACCCATCGTCCCACTTGCGGCGCCATCGAGGGGTCGCGCGGTAGGGCGGGACACCTGCACGCTAATGTGTCTGCAATCAGCTGTGCATTTGGAAATACGAGCACCCAAGGGAAAGACTCTTGGGCTTCATCTGTGGGGTAGGCGATCCGTGAGTCCGACTCGCCGTACGACGCGGCGTTCGTTGGCCCGGCGCAGGGTGCCGCGCGCCGCCGCTTTGGCGTTGCTGCTGGCCACTGCTACGGCGTGTGCTAATGACGTTCCCAAGTTCGACTGGTCCAACGGCCTGCTGCCCGAGGGCGTGACCGAGCAGGCCGAGGTCGTTCAGCATCTGTGGAACGGGGCCTGGATCGCCGCACTCGCCACGGGCGTCGTCGTCATCGTCCTGATCGTCTGGGCCGCGATCTTCCACCGCAAGCGCAAGGGGAAGGCCGAACTGCCGCCCCAGGTGCGCTACAACCTGCCGATCGAGATCCTCTACACGGTGGTCCCGCTCGTCATGGTCTCGGTGTTCTTCTTCTTCACCGCCCGCGACAGCAAGGCCCTCACGGAGGTCGCAGGCGACGCGCCCGTCAAGGTCAAGGTCGAGGCCTACCAGTGGAGCTGGCGCTTCACCACGACCTACAACGGCAAGACGACGCAGCCCGTGTCCGGCATGCCGGTGCACGACTACCACCAGGGCCCTCAGCTGGTCCTGCCGACGAACACCAAGGTCGAGTTCGACCTCTCGACCGACGACGTGATCCACTCGTTCTGGGTGCCCGAGTTCCTGTTCAAGCGGGACATCATCCCCGGCATCCCGGAGGGCAACCCGGGGCGCAAGTTCGAGATCAAGACGCTCGGCGACGACCGCGTGGGCGTCTACGCCGGCCGGTGCGCCGAGCTGTGCGGCGTCGACCACAGCCGGATGCTGTTCTCGGTGAAGCTCGTCAAGCAGGCTGAGTTCGACCAGTACATCGCGACCCAGGCTGGGAGTGCCCAGTGACCGCCATCCAAGAACCGCTTCGGGCGCCGGTCCGGCCCGTCACCAAGGGCCAGATCATCGCCAAGTGGATGTCCTCGACCGATCACAAGATCATCGGGCACATGTACCTGATCACGTCGTTCGCCTTCTTCCTGATCGGCGGCGTCATGGCGCTGATCATGCGGGCCGAGCTGGCGCAGCCGGGGCTGCAGATCACCAGCAACGAGCAGTTCAACCAGCTGTTCACCATGCACGGCACGATCATGCTGCTGATGTTCGCGACGCCGCTGTTCGCCGGCTTCGCCAACGAGCTGATGCCGCTCCAGATCGGCGCCCCCGACGTGGCCTTCCCGCGCCTGAACATGGTCAGCTACTGGCTCTACCTGTTCGGCAGCGTCATCGCCGTGTCCGGCTTCCTCACGCCGGGCGGCGCGGCCTCCTTCGGCTGGTTCGCCTACACGCCGCTGTCGAACGCGATCCACTCGCCCGGCATCGGCGGCGACCTGTGGATCATGGGCCTGGCCCTGTCGGGTCTCGGCACGATCCTCGGCTCGGTGAACTTCATCACCACGATCATCTGCATGCGCGCGCCCGGCATGACCATGTTCCGCATGCCGATCTTCACCTGGAACGTCCTGCTGACCAGCATGCTCGTGCTGATGGCCTTCCCCGTGCTGGCCGCCGCGCTGCTGGCGCTGGAGGCCGACCGCAAGCTCGGCACGCACATCTTCGACCCGGCCAACGGCGGGCCGATGCTGTGGCAGCACCTGTTCTGGTTCTTCGGCCATCCCGAGGTGTACATCATCGCGTTGCCGTTCTTCGGCATCGTGACCGAGATCCTGCCGGTCTTCAGCCGTAAGCCGATCTTCGGCTACATCGGCCTGGTCGGCGCCACCATCGCGATCGCCGGTCTGTCCATCACGGTCTGGGCGCACCACATGTTCCCGACCGGGCAGGTCCTGCTGCCGTTCTTCTCGTTCATGACGTTCCTCATCGCGGTGCCGACGGGCGTGAAGTTCTTCAACTGGATCGGCACGATGTGGCGGGGTCACCTGTCGTTCGAGTCGCCGATGCTGTTCTCCGTCGGCTTCCTGATCACCTTCCTGCTCGGCGGCCTGACCGGCGTCATCCTGGCCTCGCCGCCGCTGGACTTCCAGATCAGCGACACCTACTTCGTCGTCGCCCACTTCCACTACGTGGTCTTCGGCAC
>NZ_JBSFGJ010000396.1:0-8638 GCF_053596515.1 Nonomuraea sp. NPDC001684 | reverse complement strand
GAGTGGCAGGCGGTGGGGATCAAGCTCGGCATGGTCGACCTGGTCACGACCGCCGACGAGGAGCGCCTGGTGGGGCACCTGGGGCCGGACCTGCTGGGCGCCGACTGGGATCCGGGCGAGGCCGTGCGAAGGCTGCGAGCGGCACCGGACAGGACGATCGGCGAAGCGCTGCTCGATCAGCGCAACCTGGCGGGGATCGGCACGATCTATCGCGCCGAGACCCTGTTCCTGCGCGGGATCTGGCCGTGGCGGAAGGTCGGGGAGATCGAGGATCTCGAAGGGCTCGTCACGCTGGCCCACCGGCTGCTGGAGGCCAACAAGGGGCATGGCGGCACGGTGACGACAGGTGATCGCCGCCCGGCGAACCAGACCTGGGTCTACGGCAGGGCAGGGAGACCCTGTCGCCGATGCGGCACGCGCATCAGCCGCGGGGAGATGGGGGCACAGCCACAGGAAAGGCTGATCCTGTGGTGTGGTGGCTGCCAGCCGCGTTAGGCCGCCACCATGTCCTTGACCTCGGGGAAGACAGTGTCGCCGATCGAACCGGGAACCGTCTCGGCAAGGGGCAGGCGCTCGTGCTCGGGCATGTCGGCCAGAACAGGCGCGGCCTGGAGCTCCGCCAGCGCGAACTGGTCGGAAACCTCACGCAACACCTGCGAGAGCGGCACACCGAGGGCACCGCAAATGGACGCGAGCAGCTCGGACGAGGCTTCCTTCTGGCCACGCTCGACCTCGGAAAGATAACCGAGCGAGACACGCGCCAGCGTGGACACCTCGCGTAGCGTGCGCCCCTGACGCACCCGCAACCGCCTCAGCACGTCACCGAGCAGCTGACGCAGCAGAATCATCTGTCGCTCCCTCCCCGGCGTGGATGTCTTCACCACGCCCCGCGCGATCGGATCGTGCCGCACATTGGTCTTCTTGGCTTCGTACATACTCCTCGCCGTCATCATGGGGCGTCGCCTCCCCGGGTCTGCCGCTCGTGCCTGGTCGCGCGACTCATCAGGCCCGCCTGCCGGGCGCTCGGTGCTTGCAGTTGGCTCACGGACCTCACTCACAGCTCCACCGTACCCGTATCCACCGACACCGCGTCAGACCGTGCTTCGCATGTTCGCTCGGGACGTAACACGGTAATCATCCGGAATGTTCCCCTTTGTTGGCCTTCAGCACACCTGCGAGGAGATCGACTGCCTCGTGCACCGTCCTTACCCGGATACGTTCGCGCGACCCCTCAAGGCTCAACGCACGCACCAGGTTCTCCCCGCCCGGGCCGTGGACCGCGGCGTACACCAGGCCCACGGGCTTTCCGTCCTGGGGTTCTGGGCCGGCCACACCCGTCACGGCCAGCCCGTATGCCGCCCCGCACACCCGGGCCACCCCTTCGGCCATCGCCGCGGCCACCTCGGGATGCACGGCCCCCTCGCGGCTCAGCAGCTCGCCGGGCACGCCCAGCAGATCACGCTTGAGATCGGTGGCGTAGGAGATCACCCCGCCCCGGAACGCCTTGGACGCCCCCGAGACCGACGTGAACGCGGCCCCGATGAGCCCGCCGGTCAGCGACTCGGCCACCGCCACGGTGGCGTCCTGCCGCACCAGCAGGGCCAGAACCTCGGCCACGTCCGCCATCGCTCAGCTCACTCCCCACGCGCCCGTCTGGCCACCTGGCGCAGCTTGACCGCCCGTACGAGATAGTCGACGCCCGTCGCGACGGTCACGACCAGCGCCGCGCCCATCACCACCCATCGCAGCGGGTCGGGCACCCCCGGCAGGATGTAGAGCACGATGGCGGCGATCTGCAGCACGGTCTTGACCTTGCCGCCGTAGCTGGCCGGGATGACCGCGTGCCGCAGCAGGACCAGCCGGAGCAGGGTGATGCCCAGCTCGCGGCCCAGGATCACGATCGTGACCCACCACGGCAGCTCGTCGAGGATCGACAGGCACACCAGCGCCGCCCCGGTGAGCGCCTTGTCGGCGATCGGGTCGGCGATCTTGCCGAAATCGGTGATCAGCCCGTAGCGGCGGGCCAGCTCGCCGTCGAGATGGTCGGTGATCGAGGCGACCCCGAACACCCCCAGGGCGGCCAGCCGCCAGCCGGTGCCGGGCAGGAACAGGCATGCGACGAAGAAGGGGACGAGCGCCAACCGGAGGACCGTGAGGACGTTGGCGATGTTCCACGGGCTCACCACGCGGCGCTCGTCCCTGGTCATGGACTGGCCTTGATGCGCGCGATCAGGTCAACCCCCTCGGCGTCGACCACGACCGCGCGCACGATCTGTCCCTTGACCAGGCCGATGCCCTGGACCGTCACCGAGCCGTCGACCTCCGGGCCCTGGTGGGCGGCCCGGCCCTCGTAGCCGCCGTCTCCCAGGTCGTCGTCGATGAGCACGTCGACCTCCGTGCCGATGCGCTCCTCCGCGCGCTGGGCGGTCAGTTCCTCCGCCAGCTCGGTGAGCACGCGCACGCGCTCGTCGATGACCTCCTGGTCGAGCTTGCCCGGCAGGCCGGCCGCCTCCGTGCCGTCTTCGTCGGAGTAGCCGAACACGCCGATCACGTCGAGCCTGGCCTGCTCCAGGAAGCCGACCAGCTCGCCGAACTCCTCCTCGGTCTCGCCCGGGAAGCCCACGATGAAGTTGGAGCGCACGCCCGCCTCGGGAGCGCCCTTGCGCACGCTCTCCAGGAGGCCGAGGAACCGCTCGGGGTCGCCGAAGCGGCGCATCCGGCGCAGGACGCCGCCGCTGGCGTGCTGGAAGGACAGGTCGAAGTAGTCGGCCACGCCCTCGGTGGCGGTGATGACGTCGATCAGCCCCGGCCGCAGCTCGGCGGGCTGCAGGTAGCTGACCCGCACCCGGTCGATGCCCGGCACGGCGGCGAGCTGCGGCAGCAGCTTCTCCAGCGCCCGCAGGTCGCCCAGGTCCTTGCCGTAGGAGGTGGAGTTCTCCGAGACCAGGACGAGCTCGCGCACGCCGCGATGAGCCAGCCAGTCGGCCTCGGCGAGCAGCTCGTCGGGGTTGCGCGAGACGTAGGCCCCGCGGAAGGCCGGGATGGCGCAGAACGTGCAGCGCCGGTCGCAGCCGGAGGCCAGCTTGAGCGAGGCGACCGGGCTCTCGTCGAGGCGCTTGCGCAGCACGCGCGGGCCGCTGGCGGGCGCGAGCCCGTCCGGCAGCTCGCCGTGGCCCGGGATGCCGGTCTTGGGCGCGCTGCCGCGCTCGACCGGCGAGATGGGCAGCAGCGTGCGGCGGTCGCGCGGCGTGTGCGGCTTGAGCGGACGCCCGGCCAGCACGTCGTCGAGCCGGCCGCCGATCTCGGTGTAGTCGTCGAAGGAGATGACGGCGCTCGCCTCGGGCAGTGCCTCGGCCAGCTCGTTGCCGTAGCGCTCGGCCATGCAACCCGCGGCCACCACCTTCGCCCCGGAGTCGGCGGCGGCGAGCAGCGTGTCGATGGAGTCTTTCTTGGCCGAGTCAATGAAGCCACACGTGTTGACGACGACGACGTCGGGGTCGTCGTCGCCCAGCTGCCAGCCGGCAGCCTCTAGTCGCGCGGCCAGCTCCTCGGAGTCGACCTCGTTGCGCGCGCAGCCCAGGGTGATCAGCGATGCGGTTCGGCGGGATGACATGGTGAACACTACGGTATCGGGAGTTGGCCACCACCTGATGCACGGCCTCCCCGCCGGACTACCGCGGAGGCGACGCGTCGAGGCCGAACGAGCGGGTCACCATCTCGCCCCGGCCCCCGAGTTTGTCCACCTTCTTGCCGTTGACCTGCAAGGACACCGCTCCGGCGTCACCGAGGAGCAGGCTGACCTTCTCAGCGGCCCGCCAGGTCGAGCTGTCTCCGGCCTTCAACATCCCGGCGAAGAGCATCCGGCCCTGACCGTCGCGCACGTTCACGTACGACGTACGCCTGGCCTCGATCTTCAGGGTGACCATGCCTTTGCCCGCTTTGCCCTTGCCCGCCGCGGCCCTGGGCCCCTCGGTGATGGGCGTGTTCGGCGGCACGCTGGGCTTGGGCGTGATGGCGTGCACGTCGGCGGTGCGCACCTGGTCGCTCGCGCCGCCGAGCACGCGCACCGTGCCGAACACCACCACGACGGCCAGCGCCACGCCGAGCGCCATCGTCCAGTTGGGCCCCCGGCGTTCGCGCAGGGCGAGCGTGCGGTCGGCCTGGAACACGGCGGCGGCGCGGACGGGCTGCGGCGCCCCGCCGTGTTGCTGGTCGAACAGGTGGACCGTGGCCTCGGGATCGAGCCCGACGACCTTGGCTATGGCCTTGACGTGACCGCGGGCGTAGAACCCGCCCCCGCACTGTTCGTAGTCTTCCTGCTCGATCCGGTTGATGATCGTTTCTCGGATCCGGGTCGCCGCGCTGACCTGCGCGACCGTCAATCCCGCCGCCTGCCTGGCCGCTGCCAGCATGGCCCCGATGCTCTGTTCCTGCACAGCGAACGCCTCCCCACCACGACAGTGCGTAGTGGTTCATATTCAATCAGTTATCGCCGTGGACCTGTGCATTGGGGTCATTCGCCACGCAGGTCGGCCAGCAACCCGGGCAGATCGTCCGGTTTCACCAGGACTTCGCGGGCCTTGGAGCCTTCGCTGGGGCCCACCACGTTGCGGCTCTCCAGCAGGTCCATCAGCCGTCCGGCCTTGGCGAAGCCGACCCGCAGCTTGCGCTGCAACATCGAGGTCGAGCCGAACTGGGTGGTCACGATCAGCTCGGCGGCCTGGATCAGCAGGTCGAGGTCGTCGCCGATCTCCTCGTCGATCTCCCGCTTGACCGGCGCGGCGGCCACGTCGTCGCGGTACTCGACCTGCATCTGCTCCTTGCAGTGCGTGACGATCTCGGCGATCTCCTTCTCCGAGACGTACGCGTTCTGGATCCGGATGGGCTTGCTCGCGCCCATCGGCAGGAACAGCGCATCACCCTGGCCGACCAGCTTGTCGGCGCCCGGCTGGTCGAGGATGACCCGCGAGTCGGTCAGCGACGACACCGCGAAGGCCAGCCTGGACGGCACGTTGGCCTTGATCAGGCCGGTGACGACGTCGACCGAGGGCCGCTGGGTGGCGATCACCAGGTGGATGCCGGCCGCGCGGGCGAGCTGCGTGATGCGCACGATCGAGTCCTCGACGTCGCGCGGGGCCACCATCATGAGGTCGGCCAGCTCGTCCACGATCACCAGCAGGTACGGGTACGGCTGGTAGACCCGCTCGCTGCCCGGCGGCGGCACGAGCTTGCCCGCGCGCACGGCCTTGTTGAACTCGTCGACGTGCCGGAACCCGCTGGCGGCCAGGTCGTCGTAGCGGCGGTCCATCTCGCCCACGACCCATTCCAGGGCCTCCGCGGCCTTCTTCGGGTTGGTGATGATGGGCGTGATGAGGTGCGGGATGCCCTCGTAGACGCTGAGCTCGACGCGCTTGGGGTCGACCAGCACCATGCGCACCTCGTCGGGGGTGGAGCGCATGAGGATGCTGGTGATGAGGCCGTTGACGCAGACCGACTTGCCGGCGCCGGTCGCGCCCGCGATGAGCAGGTGGGGCATCTTGGCGAGGTTGGCGACGATGGTCCGTCCCTCGACGTCCTTGCCCAGGCCCACGATCATCGGGTGGTGGTCGGCCTGGGCCACCTGGGAGCGCAGCACGTCGCCGAGCGCGACCAGGTCCTTGTCGGCGTTGGGGATCTCGACGCCGATCGCCGACTTGCCGGGGATGGGAGACAGGATCCTGACGTCGGCCGACTTGACGGCGTAGGCGATGTTCTTGGTGAGGGCGGTGACCTTCTCCACCTTGACCGCCGGGCCCAGCTCGATCTCGTAGCGGGTGACCGTCGGGCCGCGGGTGAAGCCGATCACCTGCGCGTCGATGGAGAACTGCTCCAGCACGCTGGTCAGCGCGTTGACCACGGTCGTGTTGGCCTTGGTCTGCGGCTTGGGCGCGGTGCCTGGCTTGAGGAACTGCAGGTCGGGCAGGCTGTACGGCCCCGCCTGCGGCGACAGCACGAGCTGCTCGACCTTGCGCGGCGCGGGCGTGGGCTCCGGCGGCTCCGGCCTGCGCTCGGGCACGGACGGCTCCTCGTCCGCGGGCCCGTCGACGAGCCCCGGCACGATCTCCGGCGAGTGGTCGGCCAGCTTGTCCTTCTCGGCGATGACCGGGGTGTCGTACGGCTTGACCGTCTCGGCGCCCTCGACCTCCGCCTTCTTGGCCCGCGGCCGGCGCTTGGCGGGCTCGCGCGGGGCGAGCGGCTCGGCGTGCCGCTCGAACAACATGTGCCGCAGCTCCGACAGCCGCTCGGGGATGCGGTGGACGGGCGTGGCGGTGATCACCAGCACGCCGAACCCGGACAGGAGCAGGAGCAGCGGGATCGTGATCCAGGACGGCAGGATGCTCATCGGCGGCGCCGACACGATGAACCCGATCATGCCGCCGGCGGCCGACACCTTGTCCATGCCCTGCCCCTGGCCCGCCGGGTAGGGGGTGTCGTTGGCCACGTGAATGACGCCGAGCACGCCGACCATGAGCGCGCTCCACCCGATGACCATGCGGCCGGTGTCGGCGTTCTGGTCGGGGTGGCGCAGGTAGCGCCAGGCCAGCAGGCCGAGCAGCAGCGGCAGCGCCCAGGCCAGCGAGCCGAACACGGCGTGCACGACGGTGTTCACGACGCCGGAGACCGTGCCCTCGGGGTTGCGCCAGGTCATCGAGGCCAGCACGATCGCGCCGGCCAGCACCGACAGGCCCACGCCGTCGCGCCGGTGTGCGGGGTCGAGCTCGCGGGCGTTCTTGCCGAGCGCGCGGGCGGTGCTGCCGATGCCGTTGGCTAGCAGCATCCACAGCCCGACGATCAGCTTGCCGATCATCGTGAAGACCCAGCTGATCGGGTCGGGATGGGTCACGGAGGACTTGCGGCCGGAGCTCGCGGCCTTCGCCCTCGGTCGCCCCGCCGCCGTGGCCGGCCGCTTCGCGGGGGTCGATCGAGGCGAGGTCGACCGCTTCGCCGGCCCCTTCGATGCGCTTTTCGGCGTACGGGTGGCCATGATGCCAAAGGTACGTCGGAGACGGCGTCGCACGCGCGGAGACGCGCCGTGCGCCCGAAATGTCCTACTGTATTCATATAGATGGCTGATCACGTTCAGTGGCGTCGTCCGCCGTCATGACGTACGCGCTGATCCAGCTCGCCGACGTCCGTGTCGTGCCCGAGGGGCCGCTGCACGGCTCGGCGGACCGGCGGTCGGGGAGGCTACGAGCTGGACACCGAGGTCCTGCTCAGTCATATCGGGTGACGAACGAGATCATGTCGCCGCGGCAGCGCCGCTCGACGTGACACAGGGGCTGCCCGTCGTGCGTGAGCAGCCCCTCCCGCACCAGCACCGCCTCGCCCGCCTGCATCTCCAGCATGCTCTGGTCGTGCAGGTCGGCGGGCTCGGCCGAGATGGCGTGCCAGGCGTAGCGGTAGGCGTGCCCGGCGGCCTCCAGCGCGGCGAGCACGCCCGCCCTGGCGTCGAGGCGCAGCCCGGCCAGCTCGGGGGCCAGGCGGTAGCGACTGAGCACGCAGGGCCGCTCGGCGTTGCGGAGCAGGGTGGTGATCTCGTGCACGACGCCGCCGGGCAGCCGCAGGTGACCGGCGGCCACCGGATGCGCCGCCTCCGCGCGCTCCACGATCCGCTCGCCGCCGCCGAACACGCCCGCCATGCCCGCGATGTCCGAAGGGCGGTGCCGGCGCGTCTCGGGATCGACGGAGACCTCGATCCGGCGCGGCGCCCGCCTGACGAAGCTCCCGAGCCCCTGCCGGGTCTCGACCAGGCCGGCCTTGCGCAGCTCCACCATCGCCTGGCGGGCGGTCAGCCGGTGGACGCCGTAGCGCTCGGCCAGCGCGTCCTCGGTCGGCAGGCGCTCGCCCGGCGCCAGCTCGCCCGACTCGATGGACCTGCCGAGGACTTGGGCGATCTCCCGGTAGCGGGCTTGTCGTGGCACGTGAACACCTTAAAGGTGCCGCAGGGTTCATCCCCCGGCCACATGCGGGCAGCCTTTCCGCCGCCCCGGGATCCTCGGCGGCTCGCTCACCGGCCTGGCCGGCCTACCGCGGCGGGCGACGCGGCGCCGTTGGCCGGCCTTCCGCGGGACGTGCGCCAGCCGGGAGCACCTTCTTCACAACCGGAGGTATCAACGGCACCCATCTGACACTCTGACTGTGACCGAACTGCCACAACGAGTGATGTTCTAGGACGCACAGTGGACACGACCAGAGTGTCGAGCACAGCCTTCGACGGCACTCCGCACGCCCCGGCGCACGCGCGCCGCTTCATCCGCCAGGTGCTCGGCGAGTGGCGCCTCAACCACCTGACGGAGGACGCGGTGCTGCTGACCAGCGAGCTCGTCACCAACGCCGTGCTGCACGCGGGCACCGGCATCGAGCTGACCTGCCGCCTCGACGTCGCGGCGAGCCCGGCCAGGCTGGAGATCGAGGTCGACGACCACCGGCCCGGCAGGACGGTCCCGACCCCCGAGGCCATGTCCACCGACCCCGCGCGCACGTCCGGGCGCGGGCTGGCGCTGGCTGTAGAGCACGCCGTTGGTGCCCTTGCCGGTGTCGGTGCAGGTGTCGACCAGGGTCTTGAACCGGTTGAGCGCGGTCACGTAGCCCGGGTTGT
>NZ_JBSFGJ010000395.1:0-8706 GCF_053596515.1 Nonomuraea sp. NPDC001684 | reverse complement strand
CGCAGCCGGTACCCGGCCGCCTGGTACGGCACCCGGTCGCGCCCCAGAGCCGCGCGCAGCCGCGACACCTTGGCCTGCAACGCGTTGCCGGCCCGCCCCGGCGGCTCGTCGCCCCACAGGTCGTCGATGAGCCGGTCGGCCGACACCGGCCGCCCCTCGTGGACGAGCAGGTCGGCGAGCAGGGCCCGGACCTTGCTCTCGACGATCTTGACGGGCCGCCCCTCGTCGTCCCACACGGCGAGCGGGCCGAGTACTCCGAACCGCATGGGAGAACCGTACACACGCGCCGGAGGTGGACCGTCAGCAGATCGTCAGGATCCCCGCAGCGCCCGGGTGCAGAGTTCGGTCACGGATCACGGCGATCCGCCTCGCACAGATCGGAAGCACTGACATGTCCGGCACGTCACCCCTGTTCCAGCCCACGACGCTCGGCTCGCTGAGCCTGCCCAACCGCCTGGTGATGGCGCCGATGACGCGCAACCGCGCCGCCGCCGACGGCACGCCCACCGACCTCATGGCCGAGTACTACGCCCAGCGGTCGGCCGCCGGACTGATCATCGCCGAGGCCACCACGCCCAACGCCGTCGGCCAGACCTATCCGAACATCCCCGCCCTGCACCTGCCCAGGCATGTGGCCGGCTGGCGGCGGGTCACCGAGGCGGTCGCCGAGGCCGGCGGCCGGATGTTCGTGCAGCTGCAGCACGGCGGCCGGATCGGCCACCCGGCCAACAGCGGCCTGCGGCCCGTCGCGCCGTCCCCGGTGGCCTTCCCCGAGCCGGTCGCCACCCCGGACGGGAACCGCCCGGCCGTCGTGCCGAGGACGATGAGCCTGGACGAGATCGAGTCCACCGTGGCCGACTTCGCCGCCGCCGCCCGCCGGGCCGTGGACGCCGGCTTCGCCGGGGTGGAGGTGCACGGCGCCAACGGCTACCTCATCCACCAGTTCCTGGCCGACGGCACCAACCACCGCACCGACGCCTACGGCGGCTCGACGGCCCGGCGCATGCGCTTCGCCGTCGAGGTGGTGCGCGCGGTCGCCGCCGCCGTCGGGCCGGAACGGGTCGGCCTGCGGCTGTCGCCCGGGTTCCCCGGGCAGGGGATGAGCGAGAGCGACACCGACGTGCTCTACCCGGCGCTCGTCGAGGAGCTGTCCGGCCTCGGGCTGGCCTACCTGCACCTGGTGTGGGCCAAGCCGGACCAGCCGCTCTACCGGCGGCTGCGCGCCGCCTGGCCGGGCGCGCTGATCGCCAACCCGGCCCAGCCCTGGCCGGGCCCGCTGCCCGCCGACGGAGGCCGGCGCGAGGCGGAACGGCTGCTCGACGCGGGCGCCGACCTGGTGTCGCTCGGCCGGGCCTTCCTGGCCAACCCCGACCTGCCCGAGAGGCTGGCCGCCGGGGCCCCGCTCAACCCCGTCCGCATCGAGCACTGGTACGGCGGCGACCACACCGGCTACACCGACTACCCGACCCTGCGCCAGCCTGCGCTGGCCTGAGACCACCTGCTCGCACCGGCGGCGTGGCCGCGGCTCCCAGCCGCGGCCGCGCCGCCTTTTCGCGTCTCCGACCTGCGGTGACATCCCCGATCTCGCTCCTCGCGCGGCTTTCCCGACGGCCCTCGCCGGGTCCGGACGGCGGTCTTGACAGACCGTCTCTTTGCCTTCAAATTAGGCAAGGCTTACCTAACTAAAGCATTCGGGGAGGACGTGCCGCAATGGACGGGATCGACGGCGAAATCGCCTTGGTGACCGGCGCGGCCCGCGGCATCGGGGCGGCCGTCTGCGCCGCCCTGGCCGGGGCCGGGGCCGTGGTCGCCGCGGCCGACCTGCGATCGGTGACCGGCGGCGACGGGCGGCCGTACCGCATGGACGTGCGCGACCCGCACGACGTCGAGCGCGTCGTCGCGGCGGTCGAGCGGGACCTCGGCCCGATCGCGATCCTCGTCAGCACCGCCGGCGTGCTGCTGCCCGGCGAGGTGGACGGCACCGGCGACGACCACTGGAGGCAGAGCTTCGCCGTCAACGCCGACGGCGTCTTCCACGTCTCCCGCGCCGTCGCCCGCCGCATGACGCTGCGGCGGCGGGGCGTGATCGTCACCGTCGGCTCCAACGCGGCCGGCGTGCCGCGCGTCGGCATGGCCGCCTACGCCGCCTCCAAGGCGGCGGCCCGGATGTTCACCCGCTGCCTCGGCCTGGAGGTCGCCAGGCACGGCATCAGGTGCAACGTCGTCTCACCCGGCTCCACCGACACCGCCATGCTGCGCGCCCTGTGGGACGACGCCGACCCCGACGAGGCGCTGTCGGCCACCCTGCACGGCGACCCGGCCGCCTTCCGCGTCGGCATCCCGCTCGGCCGGGTGGCCGACCCGGCCGACGTGGCCGACGCGGTGCTGTTCCTCTGCTCGGCACGCGCCAGGCACATCACCATGCACGACCTCCTCGTGGACGGCGGCGCCACCCTCCACGCCTGACCCGCCCCTTCCCTCCGAGCCCGCCCCGAGCCCGCACCCCTTGAGCCTGCCCCGAGCCCGCGGCCTCCGCGCCCGGACCGCCCGGCGGCGGGCCGAACCAGATGGACCGACCGAGATTGGACCGATCGAGATTGGACCTCCCTTGCATCTGCTGACAACCGCGGCGGATCCGCTCGCGGGCTACGACCGCGCGGAGTCGGTGCTGTTCGCCTCCGCCCGCGGCACGCTGCTCACCCGCGGGGTGCGCGGCGTCGCCGCCGGCGACCTGGCCACGCTGGCCGGCAGGGTGGACGGCCCGGCAGCCGGGGCCATCGGCTTCGACGGCACGGCCCACCTGATCCTGCCCGAGTCCGAGACCTGGTCGCCGCCGCTGCCGCCGGGCGCCGCCCCCCTGGTCAGCGGCGGCTGGTGGAGCAGGCGGGTGCCCGAGCCGGCCGCGTACGCCGCCGCGGTGCGCAGGGCGCTGGCCGAGCTGGAGCGCGGCGGCCTGGCCAAGGTGGTGCTCGCCAGGACCGTGGAGCTGCGCTCGGACGAGCCGATCGACCTGCCGGGGCTGCTGCGCCCGCTGCTCGGGCACGGCTACTCCTTCGCCGCGCCGCTGCCCGGCGGCCGCACGCTCACCGGCGCCAGCCCCGAGCTGCTGGTCTCCCGCCACGGGCGCGCGGTGGTCAGCAACCCGCTGGCCGGCTCGGCGGCCCGCTGCGACGACCCCGCCGAGGACCGGCGCAGGGCCGCCGCGCTGGCCGCCTCCGCCAAGGACCTGCGCGAGCACCGGCTGGTCGTGGAGGCCGTCGCCGACGCGCTCGCGCCGTACTGCGCGGGCCTCCAGGTGCCCGTCACCCCGGAGCTGACCTCCACCGAGACCATGTGGCACCTGTCCACCCGCGTCACCGGCACGCTGCGCGACCCCGACACCCGCGTGCTCGCGCTGGCCGCCGCCCTGCATCCGACGCCCGCCGTCTGCGGCACGCCCGAGGCCGGGGCGCGGCGGATGATCGAGGAGCTGGAGCCGTTCGACCGCGGCTTCTACGCCGGGCTGGCCGGCTGGACCGACGCCGCCGGCGACGGCGAATGGGCCGTGGCGATCCGCTGCGCCGAGGTGGCCGAGCACACCCTGCGCCTTTACGCCGGCGCCGGCATCGTCACCGGCTCCGACCCCGAGGCCGAGCTGGCCGAGACCGCCGCCAAGTTCCGCACCATGCTGCGCGCCCTGGGGGTCTCCGATGCACTGGCCTGAGGAGGAGGCCGCGCGCTACCGGGCGGCCGGCTACTGGCGCGGCGAGACGTTCGGCGGCCTGCTGCGCGACCTGGCCGCCGCGTACGGCCCCCGCCCCGCCCTGATCTCGCCCACCGCCCGCTGGACCTTCCGCGACCTGGACGAGCGCGCCGACCGCCTGGCCGCCGGGCTGCGCGCGAGCGGCATCGGCCGCGGCGACCGCGTCGTGGTCCAGCTCCCCAACGTGCCCGAGTTCCACCAGGTGTGCTTCGCGCTGTTCCGGATCGGCGCCTGGCCGGTGTTCGCGCTGCCCGCCCACCGCTCGGCCGAGATCTCCCACTTCTGCTCCTTCACCGAGGCCGCCGCCTACATCTGCCCCGACGACGAGCACCGGGCCTACGCCCCCGGCACGCCCGCGCACGTCCTCGGCGAGCTCCCCGAGACCGACCCGGACGAAGGCGACCCGAGCGAGAGCGGCCCGCACCGCCCCGCGCCCGGCGACGTCGCCTTCTTGCAGCTGTCCGGCGGCAGCACCGGCCTGCCCAAGCTCATCCCGCGCACCCACGACGACTACATCTACAGCTTCCGCGCCAGCGCCGAGATCTGCGCGCTGCGGCCGGACAGCGTCTACCTGTGCGCGCTGCCCGCCGCGCACAACTTCCCGATGAGCTCGCCCGGCGTGTTCGGGGCGCTGAGCGCCGGGGCCGCGTCCGTGCTGGCCCCCGACCCCAGCCCCGGCACCTGCTTCCCGCTCGTCGAGCGCGAGCGCGTCACGATCGCGGCGCTCGTCCCGCCGCTCGCCCTGGTCTGGCTGGACGCCGCCGCCACCACCGGCCACGACCTGTCCAGCCTGGAGGTGCTCCAGGTCGGCGGCGCCAAGTTCGGCCGGGAGGCGGCCAAGCGGGTGCGGCCCGAGCTCGGCTGCACGCTCCAGCAGGTGTTCGGCATGGCCGAGGGCCTGGTCAACTACACCCGCCTGGACGACGACGAGGAGACCATCGTCGCCACCCAGGGACGTCCCATCTCGCCCGACGACGAGATCCGCGTCCTGGACGACGACGGCCGCGACAGCGACCACGGCCACCTGCTGACCCGCGGCCCGTACACCATCCGCGGCTACTGGCGGGCCGAGGAGCACAACAGGACCGCCTTCACCGACGACGGCTTCTACCGCACCGGCGACATCGTCCGTCGCACCCCCACCGGCCACCTGGTCGTCGAGGGACGCGCCAAGGACCAGATCAACCGGGGCGGCGAGAAGATCGCGGGCGAGGAGGTCGAGAACCACCTGCTGGCCCACCCGGCGGTCCACGACGCCAGCGTGGTCGCCGTGCCCGACCCCTACCTGGGGGAGCGGGCCTGCGCCTACGTCATCTGCCGCGGCGACCCGCCCAGCGGGGCCGAGCTGCGCGCGTTCCTGCGCGGGCGCGGCATCGCCGTCTTCAAGATCCCTGACCGGTTCGAGTTCGTCGACGCCTTCCCGCAGACCGCGGTCGGCAAGGTCAGCAAGCGCCACCTCCGCGAAAGGACATGACATGACGATCCCCAGGATCGAACCGTACGCCATGCCGTCCGAGCTCCCGGCCAACCGGGTGGACTGGCGGCCCGACCCGCGCCGGGCCGTGCTGCTCGTGCACGACATGCAGAACTACTTCCTGCGCGCCTTCACCCCCGGCCGCTCGCCGATGGTCGAGCTGATGGCCAACGTGCTGGCGCTGCGCGAGCGGTGCGCCGAGCTGGGCGTGCCCGTCGTCTACTCCGCCCAGCCCGGCGCCCAGAGCGCCGAGCAGCGCGGCCTGCTGCTGGACTTCTGGGGCACCGGCATCGGCGCCGACCCGCGCGAGGCCGCGATCGCCGACGAGCTGACGCCCGGCGACGGCGACGTGCTGCTCACCAAGTGGCGCTACAGCGCCTACCAGCGCACCGGGCTCGCCGAGCTGATGGCCGGGCAGGGCCGCGACCAGCTCGTCATCTGCGGCGTGTACGCCCACATCGGCGTGCTGATGACCGCCTGCGAGGCGTTCATGCGGGACGTGCAGGCGTTCGTGGTCGCCGACGCCGTCGCCGACTTCTCCCGGCAGCACCACGAGATGGCCCTCACCTACGCCGCCGAGCGGTGCGCCGTCACCACCACGACCACCCGCGTCAGCCGCGCCCTGTCGGGGGCGGTGGCCGGTGTCTGAGGCCGAGGAGCGCCTGCGCGCCCAGATCGCCGGCCTGCTGTACGTCGAGCCCGCCGAGCTCGGCCCGCACGACGACCTGCTGGAGGCCGGCCTGGACTCCATCAGGGTGATGACGCTCATCGAGGCGTGGAAGCGGGAGGGCCGCGACATCGGCTTCCCCGACCTCGTGGACCGGCCCACCATCGCGGCCTGGGCGGAGCTGCTCACGTGATCGCCGTCCCGACCCGTCCCCGCGTTCCCGAGGAGCGGCCCGCGTGACCCTGCAGACCATGCCGCTCACGGGCGCCCAGGCCGGGATCTGGCTCGCCCAGCGCCTGGACCCCGCCAACCCCGTCTACAACGCCGCGGACCGCATCGACCTGCGCGGCCCGCTCGACCCGGCCCTCTTCGCGCGGGCGCTGGAACGCTGCCTGGCCGAGGCCGAGCCGCTGCGCCTGCGCTTCACCGCCGAACCGGCCCAGTACCTGCCCGACTACGACTCGCTGCGCGGCTGCCTGACCGTGCTGGACCTGCGCGGCGAGCCCGACCCGGAGGCCGCGGCCGACGCCTGGATGCGGGCCGACCTGGCCGCGCCCGTGGACGTCGTCACCGGCCCCCTGTCGCGGCACGCGCTGCTGCGCCTGGCCGGCGACCACCACGTCTGGTACCTGCGGGCCCACCACATCCTCATCGACGCCTACGCCCTGTCGATGCTGGTCGGCCGGACCGCCGACATCTACACGGCGCTGGCCGACGGGCTGGCGCCGGGGGCGGGGCCGTTCGGGTCGATGGCGGCGCTGCTGGCCGAGGAGGAGGCGTACCTGGCCTCGGAACGGCGGGCCCGCGACCGGGCGTACTGGCTGGAGCGGCTGGCCGGCGCCCCCGAGCCCGCCGGGCTCGCCGGGACGCCCGCCTTGTCGGCCCGTGAGGTCGTACGGCGGCGCGCCGCCCTGCCGCCCCTGCCCCGGTGGGACGACCTGGCCCGCGCCGCCCGCGCCACCTGGGCCGACGTCGCCGCCGCCGGCCTGGCCTGCTACGTGGGACGGCTCACCGGCGGCACCGACGTGCTGGTCGGGCTGCCGCTGATGAACCGCACCGGGGCCGCCGTCCGCGTGCCGTGCCTGACGGTCAACGTGCTGCCCGTCCGGCTCGACGTACGGCCCGGCCGCACGGTCGGCGACCTGGTCGGGCAGGCCGCCCGCCGGATCGCCGAGGCCCGCCGCCACGGCCGCTACCGCATCGAGGACCTGCGCCGCGACCTGGGCCTCGGCGGGACGTCGCGGGCCCTGTTCGGCCCGCTGCTCAACATCAAGCCGTTCCCGGCCGAGACGAAGTTCGGCAGCGCGACCGGCACCGTCACCAACCTGGCCGCCGGGCCGGTGGACGACCTGGCCGTGGCCCTGCTGCCCGACGGCGACCGCCTCACCCTGGAACTCGACGGCAACGCCGCCCGCTACGACCAGGCCGCCCTGGCCGCCCACACCCGACGCCTGGCCGGCTTCCTCACCACCCTGACCGGCGCCTCCCCGGACACCCCGCTCGGCCGCCTCCCCCTCCTCACCGCCGACGACCGCGCGGCCCTTCCCCCCGAGACCGCACCGCGAACCGGCCGCGCCACCGGCCACGCCACCAGGCGGGCCGGCGGGTGGACCGGCGGGCGGACCGTGGTGGACGCCTTCCTGGAACGGGTCCGGCTGACGCCCGCCGAGACGGCCCTGGTGTGCGACGGCGACAGGCTCACCTACGAGGAGCTGGGCGCGCGGGTGGACCGGCTGGCCCGGCGGTTGGCCGCCGGCGGCGCGGGCCCGGAGCGGGTCGTGGCCGTCGTCCTGCCGCGCTCGGCCGAGTTTGTGGTGGCGCTGCTGGCGGTGCTGCGCAGCGGCGCGGCCTTCCTGCCGGTGGACCCCTCCTACCCGGCGGAGCGGCGCGCCCTCATGCTGGCCGACGCCGCCCCGTCCGTCGTGCTCAGCCCCGGCTGGGCGGGGGACGCGCCCGGCTGGGCGGGGGACGCGCCCGGCTGGGCGGGGGACGCGCCCGGCTGGGCTGGAGACGCCCCAGGCTGGGCCGGGGACGCGCCCGGCACGCCGGATCCGCTGCCTCTCCCCGGGCCGGGCGACGCCGCGTACGTCATCTACACCTCCGGCTCCACCGGCCGGCCCAAGGGCGTCGTGGGCACCCACGGCGGGCTCGCCGCCCTCCTGGACTCCCACCGCGAGCGCCTGTTCCCGGACGGCGGGCGGCTGCGCGTCGCGCACACCGCGTCGTTCTCGTTCGACGCCTCGCTGGACCCGCTGCTGTGGATGATCGGCGGCCACGAGCTGCACCTGCTCGGCGACGACCGCTACCGCGACCCCGAGGCCCTGACCGTCTACGTCCGCGAGCACGACGTCGACTACCTGGACCTGACCCCCTCCCACCTGAAGGAGCTGCCCGGCCTGCTGGCCGAGCCGCCGCGCGTCGTCGTGGTCGGCGGCGAGGCCGTGCCCGGCCCGCTGTGGCGGACGCTGCGCGAGCGCACGTTCGCCGTCAACCACTACGGCCCCACCGAGGCCACCGTGGACGCCTACACCTGGCTCGGCGACGGCTCGGAGTGGCCCACCGCGGGCTCGTCGGCGCACGTGCTCGACGACGCGCTGCAACCGGCGCCGCCGGGCGCCGTCGGCGAGCTGTACCTGGCGGGGGAGGGGCTGGCCCGCGGCTACCTCGGGCGTCCCGACCTGACGGCCGAGCGGTTCGTCGCCGGTCCCAGCGGGTCGCGGCTGTACCGGACGGGCGACCGCGCCCGCTGGGCCGCCCCCGGACGGCTGGAGCTGCTGGGCCGGGCCGACGACCAGGTCAAGGTGCGCGGCGTGCGGATCGAGC
>NZ_JBSFGJ010000394.1:0-8709 GCF_053596515.1 Nonomuraea sp. NPDC001684 | reverse complement strand
GCGATGGAGCAGAGCGTGCAGCGCCCGGCCCTCGGGGGTGGCGAGCTGCGCGGCCAGCGTACGGTGGAACCGGACGTGGGCGCGCACCTGTCCCTGACCGCGACCCTGGGCTGGCCGACCGGCGCGTCTGTCTGTCCGCCGCGCCTGTCTGGCGCCCGACTCGGAGCCGTGTCTCTTACGCGTGCCATGGCGGGCCTCGCCCCGCATCGGAAGCTCTGGGCATCCAGGCGCGCCCTTACACCTGCGTCCCTTGCGGCGGCCCTTTGCGCCGGTGCCCCTTACGCCGGTGCCCCTTACGTCGGCGCCCCTTGCGGTGGCGGCCCCTGTGCTGGCGGCTTCTGCGCTAGCGGTCCCTGTGCTGGCGGCCCTTGCGCCGTCGGTGCTGTGCTGGCGGGTTTTGGCGCCGGTCTTTCTCGCCCCGGCCCCCCTTTCGCGCCGGTCCTTCTCGTACTACCCCTACTCGCGCCGCCTTCATGACGGTGGTTGGCGCGTCGGGGCTGTGTCGCTGTTCGCCGGTGTGTTCGCGCTCGCCCGAACGGGTGCGCGCCCGGGACCGTGGTCGGTCACCGGGCGCGCGGATGTGAGGCCGTTCGGCATGCTCTAACGGCAGAGGAGCATCCGCTGCAGAGCGGGATCCATGAGGAGCCACCCTGAGGCGGCCGTTACGGGCATCCACATCGGCAGGCCGGTGAGCGGCGACCTCTGGGTCACCCAGGCGTCTTCGTGCGCTGTGCCGAACTCGCCGTCGTGGTCGCCGGGCCATTGATGACCGCTGGGGCCGCCGTGGTGGTGCGGCTCATGCGGGTTGTACGGCCACTCGCAAGGGGGCCAGTGGCTCTTCTCGTACGGCTTGTGAGTCTCGTGCGGCTTGTGAGTGCAGTCATGCGTGGGCGTTGGGCTCGGCGTGGGCGTCGGCGTCACGGTGGGCGTCGGGTTCGGCGTCGGCGTCACGGTGGGTGTCGGCGTCACGGTCGGTGTGGGCGTCACGGTCGGCGTGGGCGTCACCGTGGGCGTCGGTGTCACGGTGGGCGTCACGGTGGGCGTAGGAGTGACGGTCGGCGTCGGGTTCGGCGTCGGCGTGACCGTAGGCGTCGGTGTCACAGTGGGCGTCACGGTGGGTGTGACCGTGGGGGTGGGGGTCACGGTGGGCGTAGGAGTGACGGTGGGCGTGGGTGTCGGGGTCACCGTGGGGGTGATCGTGGGCGTCGGGGTGGGCTGGTTGGGGACGCAGTTGACCTCCACCCGGCCGATGGTGACCTCCGTGAGCGGCCCCTCGTAGACGACGTTCCCGTCGGCGTCCCGCAGGCTGGCCGAGATCGAGATCGTCATGTCCGCCTCGGCGGAGGTCGCGTCGTTCGTCGTGGCGTTGTCGGTCCTGACCACCGTCAGGATCCCGTCGTACACGCCGGGGTACCCGAGCTGCGCGCCCGTCGCGGGCACCTCCGTGGTCCCCTGGTCCACGGGCACGCCGAGCACCGTGATGGTCCCCGGCGCCGCCTGTACGGACGCCATCGCCGGAGCCGGCGGCGTGCACCGCGCGTGCGTCTCCACGTTGCCCGTGACCAGCAGCGGCTCGGACGCGTCCGGGTTGAGCTGAAGGGTGTTGACGACCAGTTGGGCGCTGGCCTCCCAGACGTCCGGCGCGTCGAGGCCGTCGGCCTGGATCTGCTCGTTGGCCAGGCTGACGAAGTCGGTGACCCCGTCGGGGTCGCTCCAGTCGCCGGTGTCGGTGCCGGGGTCGGGCCCGACGGACGCCGTGCCCCAGGTGCCGGAGAAGCCCGGCTGGCCCAGTTCCGGGATCTCGGTGATGGTCAGGCCGATACCGTTGGCGTTGGCGAACTCGCCCGCCGCGGCGGTGGCCGTAAGCCCGAACAAGGCGCCGGTGAGCAGGACGGACGCGCCGGCGGTGAGCAGCCGCGCGCGCGTGAACAGCGGATTGGTCGTGGTGGTCACCCACCCATTCCGCCGGGAAGTTGATCAAGTCGGGCGAGGTGACACGCGGCCCTTGCCGAGCCTTTGCCGCGGCCTGCCGGGACAGGTCGAAGGCACTGTCCGCGGTCTGGCAGAATGACATGTTGGAACATCGTGACCAGGTGGGTGCCCTCTCATCTCCTGCCGGCCACGCCTGTCCCTGGAACGTCCTCTCATCGTGCCCCACTCGATGAGGTGCCGTTCACCCACGCTCGAATGCAGGAGAGACCACACCAGTGGCAGTCAAGATCAAGCTCAAGCGGCTCGGCATGATCCGCAACGCTCAGTACCGAATCGTCGTCGCCGACAGCCGCACCAAGCGTGACGGCCGGGCGATCGAGGAGATCGGCCTGTACCACCCGAAGGAAAACCCTTCGCGCATCGAGGTCAACGCCGAGCGTGCGGCCTACTGGCTGGGTGTCGGCGCGCAGCCGACCGAGCCGGTGCTCAAGCTGCTCAAGCTCACCGGTGACTGGCAGAAGTTCAAGGGCGAGGCCGCCCCGGCGCCGCTGCTGGTCGCCGAGCCCGCGCCCGACCGCCACGCCCTCTACGAGGCCGCGGCCAAGGAGGCGCTGTCCGGTGGCGACACCGGCACGGCCGCCACCACGGCGCCCAAGCGTGCCAAGAAGAAGGAAGAGGCTGAGGCCGCCCCCGCCGCCGAGACCCCGACCGAGGGCGAGGGCTGACGTGCTCGAGGAGGCTCTCGAGCACCTCGTTAAGGGCATCGTCGAACATCCCGACGATGTCCGGGTCCGCGCTCGCCGCATTCGCAGCGGGCGCGTCCTGGAGGTCCGGGTGCACCCCGAGGACCTGGGCAAGGTCATCGGACGCGGCGGGCGCACCGCCAAGGCGCTGCGCACCGTTGTGAACGCCCTGGCCGACGGGAAGTACGTACGGGTCGATCTGCTCGACCTGGACGAAGCAGTCCGTTAGCGTCAGGAATTCGCGCCCTCATCGGTCCCGAAGGGGCTGATGGGGGCGCTTGCGTTAGGAGAAGGTGGGTTTACGTGCAGCTGGTCGTCGGCCGGATAGGCCGTCCGCACGGTGTACGCGGCGAGGTCACCGTGGAGGTGCGCACCGACGATCCCGAGCTGCGCTTCGCCGAGGGCGTGGCTGTCGCGACCGACCCGGCGAGCGCGGGGCCGCTCGTGGTCGAGAGCCGCCGCTGGCACAAGGGCGTGCTGCTGATCGCGTTCGAGGGGGTTCACGGCCGCGACGCCGCCGAGGAGCTCCGGGGCACCATGCTGGTCATCGACTCCGCCGACGTGGAGTCGTCGGACGACCCGGACGAGTTCCACGACCACCAGCTCGTCGGGCTGGCGGTGGAGACCGTGTCCGGCGAGCCCGTCGGCGAGGTCACCGACGTGCTGCACCACGGCCAGGACCTGCTGGTCGTACGCCGGCGCGGGCAGGACGACGCGCTCATCCCGTTCGTGAAGGCCCTGGTGCCCGAGGTCGATCTGACGGGCGGGCGCCTGGTCGTCGACCCGCCAGAGGGCCTGCTGTGATGCGCCTCGACATCATCTCCATCTTCCCCGAGTACTTCGCCCCGCTCGACGTCTCGCTGATCGGCAAAGCGCGCGAGCGCGGCACCCTCGACGTACGCGTCCACCAGCTCCGCGACTGGGCGCACGACGTGCACAGGACGGTCGACGACACGCCGTACGGCGGCGGTCCCGGCATGGTGATGAAGCCCGAGGTCTGGGGCGAGGCCATCGACTCGGTGATCGGCGACGGCGCTCCGCGGGTCATCGTGCCGACGCCGAGCGGGCGGCCGTTCACCCAGGAGATGGCCCAGGAGCTGGCCGCCGAGCCGTGGCTGCTGTTCGCCTGCGGGCGTTACGAGGGCATCGACTCGCGCGTCATGGCCGAGTACGGCGCCCGGCTGCGGGTCGACGAGGTCAGCATCGGCGACTACGTGCTGGCCGGTGGCGAGGTCGCGGTGCTGGTGATGGTCGAGGCCGTCGGCAGGCTGCTGCCCGGCGTGCTGGGCAACGCCCAGTCGGCCGTGGACGACTCCTTCGCGCCGGGTTCGATGCAGAACCTGGTGGAAGGCCCGGTCTACACCAAGCCGCCGGTCTGGCGCGGGCACGAGGTTCCCGCGGTGCTGCTGTCCGGACATCACGGAAAAGTCGCCCGATGGCGACGGGACGAGGCGCTCCGGCGTACGGTGCGGAACCGGCCGGAACTGGCCGCGGCGCTCGATCCGGAGACGCTCGACAAGCACGACAGGAAGCTGCTCGACGAGCTCTCGTTTCGCGTCCGGCCGGAAGATGTGGCAAACTGAATCGCTGCCGACCATCACACGGTTGGTCCGTCATGCCCGGGTAACGGTCCCGGGTTCATCAAATCAGCAAGCGTGTCCGCCGCGAGCTCCGGCCGGGTGGACCTCCGCGTGCTCGCGAGGACTTGAGGACAGCTCTCATGCACACGAAGATCCAGGAGCTCGAGAAGGCGACCCTTCGGAGCGACGTCCCGGCGTTCCGCCCCGGTGACACGCTCGAGGTCCACGTACGAGTCGTCGAAGGCAACCGCTCCCGTATCCAGGTCTTCAAGGGTTTCGTGCTGCGCCGGCAGGGCAGCGGCGCCCGCGAGACCTTCACGGTCCGCAAGGTCAGCTACGGCGTCGGCGTCGAGCGCACCTTCCCGGTGCACAGCCCGGTCATCGAGAAGATCGTGCTCGTGACCCGCGGTGACGTGCGTCGCGCCAAGCTCTACTACATGCGCGACCTGCGCGGCAAGGCCGCCCGCATCCGCGAGAAGCGTGAGTCCACGCCCGCGAAGTAACCCCAATCTTTTCCGAAAGGCCCGTGCACCGCACGGGCCTTTCGGCTTTGCGGGGCCATTTCCTTTATGTGGAGCGACTCGTGCGTGGGTGTAACGTCGGTCGAGGCTTGTCGAGCCGTTCCATCATCTAGGCTCGTCAGCGATGACAAGCGAAGACCAGGAGCACGGCGCTTCGCGCCGCCCTGTCGAGGACGAGGTGGACGTGGTCGCCGAAGAGACTCAGAAGCCGGCAAAGGGCGACAAGGAGAAGAAGGGGTCGTTCTGGAAAGAACTCCCCGTACTTGTCGTTGTGGCCCTCGTGCTGGCCCTGATCATCAAGACGTTCGTGATCCAGGCCTTCTACATTCCGTCGGAGTCCATGGAGAACACCCTGCTCAAGAACGACAGGGTCCTGGTCAACAAGCTCGTCTACCACACCCGTGACATCGAGCGCGGCGACGTGGTCGTCTTCTCCGGCGTCGACTCCTGGGACGGCGAGTTCGAGGTCGAGGAGCCGTCCAACCCGATCGCGGGCTTCTTCCGCTGGGTCGGCACGGCCTTCGGCGTCGTCCCCGGCGAGAAGGACTACATCAAGCGGGTCATCGGCGTGGGCGGCGACCACGTCAAGTGCTGCGACTCCAAGGGGCGCATCACGGTCAACGGCACGGCCATCGACGAGGAGAGCTACCTCTATCCGGGCAATGTGCCGTCCGACCGGTTCTTCGACATCACCGTGCCGCCCGGGCGGCTGTGGGTGATGGGCGACCACCGTTCCGTCTCGCTCGACTCCCGCTCGCACACCGGCGACCAGGGCGGCGGCTCGATCCCCGAAGGTCAGGTCATCGGCCGGGCCTTCGTGATCGTCTGGCCGTTCAACCGGGCGGGCGTGTTGTCCATACCCGACACCTTCGCGCAGCCCGCGCTCCAGGCACTCGGAGGGGCCGTACCGCTGGTGGCCGGGTTCGGGCTGGCCGTACCCTTGGTCCTGGTTCGTCGGCGCCGGTTGGGGAGGAAACGCTGATGGCCGTCACCAAGAAGGCGGAGGGCGTGGCCAAAGAGAAGAAAAAGGGCGGCTTCCGGGAGACCGTCCTGCTGCTGGTGCTCGGCGTGGGCATCGCGTTGTTGCTCCAGGCGTTCGTGATCGGGTCGTTCTACATCCCGTCGGAGTCGATGGAGAACACCCTGCTCATCAACGACCGGGTCTTCGTCAACAAGCTGGCGGGCGATCCCGAGCGCGGCGACATCGTGGTCTTCAAGGGCTGGCGCACCGGCGAGGACACCATCAAGCGGGTCATCGGCGTCGGCGGCGACAAGGTGGTGTGCTGCGACTCCAAGCACCGCATCAGCGTCAACGGCACGCCGCTCGACGAGGAGTCCTACCTCTACCCCGGCGACTTCGGCGGCGGCGACAAGTTCAGCGTCACCGTCCCGGCCGGCAAACTGTGGCTGATGGGCGACCACCGCACCGCCTCGGCGGACTCGCGGGCCCACATGGACGAGCCCGGCGGCGGCTTCATCTCCGTCGACGACGTGATCGGCAAGGCGGTCGTCCGCTACTGGCCGCTGTCGCGCGGCTACCTGTTCTCCACGCCCGAGACTTTCGACAAGGTCAAGTAAGGGGCTTTCGGTCGCGGTTTGCGGCGAATGGGGCGTACGCTTCGAGTGTCATGACAGTTGCGTTCCGCCCTCGACCGAGCGTCGTCCGGCGCGATTCCGGACTCTACGCCTACGAGCGGGCGCTGGCCCGCCGTGGGCTGACCCCGATCGCGGGCGTCGACGAGGCGGGCCGCGGCGCCTGCGCCGGGCCGCTGGTCGTCGCGGCCGTCGTCCTGCGCAGGGAGATCGACGGTCTCGGTGACTCCAAGGTGCTGTCCCCGCCGGTGCGCGAGCGCCTGTACGACCGCGTCGTCGCCACCGCCCACGTGGGCGTCGTGGTGATCCCGGCCGCCGAGATCGACGCCCGGGGGCTGCACAGGAGCAACATCTCCGGAATGCGGCGGGCTGTGGCGCAGTTGCCATGTGATCCGGAGTACATCCTCACGGACGGCTTCCCGGTGCCCGGCATGCCCGCGCCGTCCCTGGCGGTGTGGAAGGGGGATCAGGTGGCCGCCTGCGTGGCGGCCGCGTCGATCGTGGCCAAGGTGACGAGGGACCGCCTCATGGTCGAGCTGGATCGAAGGTTCCCTCAGTACGGTTTTGCCGAGCACAAGGGGTATGTCACGCCAGGACACCGTTTGGCACTGGAGAGACACGGCCCGTGCCCCGAACACCGTTACTCCTTCGTCACGGTGGCCAGGGGGATGGGTGAAAATGAGATGGGGGCCGGGGTTGCCTGAGCAGGCGAACCGGGGGACCGGTACGACAGGAGGACCGCGATGAGCGCAGAGGATCTCGAAAAATACGAAACCGAGATGGAGCTGCAGCTTTACCGCGAATACCGTGATGTCGTCGGTTTGTTCACATACGTCGTGGAGACTGAGCGTCGGTTCTACCTGACCAACTCGGTCGACCTCGACGTCCGTACGGCGGAGAACGGCGACGTCTTCTTCGATGTGAAGATGCAGGACGCCTGGGTGTGGGACATGTACCGGCCGGCGCGGTTCGTGAAGAACGTGCGGGTGGTCACGTTCAAGGATGTGAACGTCGAGGAACTGGCCAAGGCCGACCTGGAGATGCCCAAGGAAGGGTTCTCGGGGTAGGTCGAAGGGGCGCCGTCGAGGCGGGGCCGGTGGGGCGGCGGGTGTTGCTGGTGCGTCCGGCGGCGTGTCGGCTCGGTTGAGCTTGTGCTCGCTCCTGGAGGTCCGGGGTTCTGGTGTTGCGCGTGACGCCGCTGCTGTCACGCCGCATCGGGGGGACTCATCGCTCTGGGCGGCTATTGGTCCTCAGGAAGTCTCGTTGCTGGTTGACCAACGCTGACCTCATCGGCCCGATGCCTTGCACGACGCATACCTGCAAGCATGCTGAGTACCGCCTCCTGCACGCTGATGACCTGCTTCCGCGCTGTGGCGCCCGCCGGGTGCTTGCTGGGCAGTGTCGGCACATGTTGAGCCCTGCAGGGACCACGTTGGGCTCCCTCCGGGACACGCTGAGCGCTGCGGGCACACGCTGGGTGCCATCAGCGCGTGCTGGGGCGTCATCCGGCTTGCGATGGTCGTCGCCGAGCGCAAGGTGAGGGTTGCCGGGCAGGCGGAAGCATTAGCCAGCTCAGGGTAGCGACGCCTGGCCCGCGATGAGCATTGGCAGCCGGCTCAAGATGAGCGCCATCTGGCCCACGACGGAGGCGCCTGCCCCCTCCTCCTGCCGCGCGCTACACGCCCTCTGTCGCGCGCTCACCCCCTCCTCCCACGTGCTGCCCGTTATGTGCCGCCTCGTGGGATGGGTACCGCGTCCTACCTACACCGTCGCCGCCAGCCGTCCGCGTCGCTTCAGGGGCCGCGGAGGGCCGTAGGGCCGTAGGGCCATAAGGCTCATGGTGCGCCTCCGCCGCCCCTGCGCTGTGCAGTGGCCGACTGTCGTGCCACGGCGAGCCATCTCGGGCGGGACGGTCACACCGCTCCTGATCACACAACGCTCTGACCTGTTCCGTCATCCCGGCATGGATGCACAGATGACGCCCCTCGATGGCCCGGCAACGAGCCTCGGTCGCGTGGAGTTATCCACAAGCCGCCGCCCAGCTCTCTCCGCTATCCCCAGAATCCCGTTCGCCTCCGTCTGATCTCCCCGCCATCCGCCAAGGTCGGTGACCGAACACAGCACCGACGACGGACGAAGGGACGCCCCCCCATGGCCCCGAAAGACGAGCTCGGCAAAGAAGGCGAGCACCTGGCCGCGATCTACCTCGAAGCCAAGGGAATGACGATCCTCGAACGCAACTGGCGCTGCCGTCGCGGCGAGATCGACATCATCGCCCTGGACGGTCATCCTCCCGCGAGGCCGCGCTCTCGTGCAGCAGGATCGCCCGCGCGTCGAGCA
>NZ_JBSFGJ010000393.1:0-8748 GCF_053596515.1 Nonomuraea sp. NPDC001684 | reverse complement strand
GGTCCCGGACCACGCCATGGCAACCAGGTCGGCGCCCATGCCCGCCAGTTCGGGTTGCGCTTCGATCTTTCGCTGGATGGACTCGTTCGCGGATCTGAGCGCATGTCCGAGAACGGTTGTCAGGTCTGAGGGATCGATTTCGCGGTCGTACTTCCGCAGGGTTTCGGTCACGAGGTGGCTGGCAACGTCGCCGGCGACTCGTTCCCTGCGGCCGTCGGCGACCGCGAACACATAGGGACCTGTGTAGATGTCGTCCACGATGTGTCGGCGCGCGGACCCGAGACAGGTGCGGGAGGCCGCGTTCCAGGTGAGGTTCACCATTTTCGTCTGCCTGCCGGTTCGGGGCGGGGGTTGTCGGCTTGATCAGTCTGCCATCGTGTACATCTGGCCTGAGGCGGGTTCAGGCGTGCTCGACGGTGTAGCCGCTGGCCTGGAGGGTGAACAGGCGGGCGTATTCTCCGCCGGCGGCCATGAGGGTGGTGTGGGTGCCCTGTTCGGCGATTCTGCCCTCTGCCAGCACCACGATGAGGTCGGCGTCCTTGACCGCGCTCAGCCGGTGGGAGATGAGCAGGCTGGTGCGGCCGGCTCGATGCTCGCGCAACCGGTGGTGGATGGCGTGCTCGGCCTCCGCGTCGAGTCCGGCGCTCGGCTCGTCCAGGACGAGCAGGTCGCGTTCGCCCCTGATCAACGCTCTGGCCAGGGCGAGCCGCTGCCACTGGCCGCCGGACAGCACGACGCCGGAGGTCTCGGCCGCGTCGAGGAAGCGGTTGCTGAGCAACGTGTCGTAGCCGTGCGGCAGGGCGTCCAGCGCCGTGTCCACCCCGGCCAGCCGGGCCGCCGTCCTGACCTGCTCGGGCGAGGCGCCGAGTGAGCCGAGTGAGATGTTCTCCGCCGCCGTGAAGTCGTAGGCCACGTAGTCCTGGAAGACCGCGGTCAGCCGGGAGCGCAGCTCGGCGGGGTCGGCGTCGCGGAGGTCCGTCCCGTCCCAGCGGACCGCGCCGCGCGACGGGTCGTAGAACCGGCACAGCAGTTTGACCAGCGTCGACTTGCCGGCGCCGTTGAGCCCCACGAGCGCGACGCAGGCGCCGTGCGGGATGGTGAGATCCACTCCGCGCAACACCCACGGTCGCCCCTCGCCGTAGCGGAACCAGACGTCCCGCATCTCGATCCCGGAGCGGAGGGCGGGCAGCGGGCGGGGCGGGCGGCGTACGGGAAGGTCCGGGGCGGCGGAGACGACGGCGCGGTAGTGTCCGAAGACCAGCAGCGCCTGGTGCAGCCGGGCGAGCTGGGTGACCCCGCCCGACAGCGCGCCCTGCACCCCGGCGACGGCGGCGGCGAAGACGGCCACGTCGCCCACGCCGAGACGGCCGCCGGCGATCGCCCAGATCAGTCCGGCGCCGCCGATGGCGGCGCCGAGCAGGGCGAGCAGCCCGTGTCCCGCCAGCGCGCGCCGTTCCAGGGCCTCCTCCTGGCGGTTGACCGCGCGGATCTCGCCCAGGAGACGGTCGCGCAGGTACGCGCCCAGCCCGAACAGCCGCACCTCCTTGGCCGGCTCGACCTCGGTGAGCAGGCCGGCGTAGAAGATCTGGCGGCGCATCGCGGGGCTGATCTGCCATTCGAGACCCACCTTGCGCCTGCTCAGCGACAGTTGCACGCCCAGCGACGGCAGCGCCGACAGCAGGACGATCGCCGTCATGACCGGGCTCAACGCCATGAGCGCGGCGACGAACCCGGCCAGCGTGACCAGCCCGCGCACCAGCGACAGGCTGGGGGCCAGGATCTGGTTGGCCGCGCCGGTCCCGGCCTGCTCGGCCAGCCTGAGCCGGTCGCGGAAGCTGGGGTTCTCGAACGGGCCGAGGCCGACGAACGCGTTGACCGAGGTGAACAGGCGCTCGCGGGTCAGCAGGCCCAGGCCGCGGCGCAGCCGTCCGTCGGTGTGTTCGGTGAGATGCGGCAGCAGCGCGGCGACCAGGCCGACCACGCCGAGCATGATCGTCGGCATCAGTACGGCCCGGCCGCCCGCCAGGCCGTCCAGGATGAGCTTCGTGCACCAGGCGGCGGCCACCGGCGTCGTGCCGCCGGCGAGGACGGCCAGCACCGAGCAGACGGCGGCGACCGGGGCGGCCCGCCAGGCCGGCCCCCACACCGTCACGGCCCGCCCGGCCAGCCGTAACACACCGGGCGAGACGTCGTGGGTCATGCGGTGACGGGAGCGCCGAGCCCGGCCACGGTGACCGCGCGCGACCTGACCCGGCCGGAGTCGTCGAGCAGGTAGAAGGCGGGGAAGGCGGAGTTGGGGAAGGCCAGGCAGACCGGCCCGTTGGCGGGCTCGGCGATCACGGTGGCGCTGCCGCGCAGCGCGTCCGCGTAGCTCTCCCCGCCGGGGCCGGACACGACGGCGAGCACCTGCGAGGGGGAGTAGCCCGCGTTGGCGACGAGCTGGAGGAACGGCGGCAGTTGCCCGGGGCAGGCCTGGCACTCGGTGTCGAAGAAGCCGATCACCGAGGGCCGCCCGATCCCGCGCACGTCGGGGACGGTCGAGCCCACCGGCAGCAACGGCGGCCCCGAGGGGGCGGCGTGCTGCTCGGCGTGGCGCACCCTGCGGATCACCGCGAACGTCAGCACCAGGTTGAGCGCGCTCATGACGCCCACGATGACCAGGGCTGCGATGACGTACGGCATCAGAGGTTCCTCTCCAGGAGAAGGTCGGCGAGGTCGTCGAAGAGCACCAGCACGGCGGCGAGCACCGCGGCGGCGACCAGCGCCAGCGCCACCCCGGCGGGTTCGACGCGCCCGCCCGGCGTCACCCAGCCGGTGACCGCGACCGCGATCAGCAGCAGGTTGCGCACGATCTGGGCGCGGCTCAGCGGAGCGGCGGTGACGCCGAAGCACCGGCAGGCGGCGGCGGAGCCGCGGCGCAGGGCCAGCAGAATCGCGGCGGCGAAGGCCGCGAGCAGTGCGGCGGCCAGCCCGAACCCGGCGCGCTCGCCCAGGACGAGCAGCGCCACGGCGGCGCTCTCGCCGGCCAGCACGGCCACCGCGACCGGCGCGGCGGGCAGCCCGGGAGCCAGACCGGGGACGGAGGACACGAAGGCGCGCCAGCCGGTGGCCTTGCCCGCCAGCGCGGCCAGGAAGACCAGGCAGAGCACGGCCCTGCAGCCCAGCTCTATGTACGGCATGGCGCTCCTTCGCGGGTGGTGCCGCCCACGACCCCCAGCGAAGGGGTCGTGGGCGGGGTGTGGAGGGTCAGCAGCACTCGTAGCAGGACACGTAGGTCGTGCAGTCCGGCCGCACGCAGGTCCACGCGGTGTGGTCGAGCCAGTGGTAGCACCAGCACTCGTAGGGGCACCCCCTGGCGTCCGCGGTGCTGGCGGGCAGCAGGGCGCCGAGCATCCGGTCGCCCAACGCCTTGAGTGTGCGAGTCATCCGACCTCCTGGGTGAGAGGGGCTGTATTCGCCTGATCATCACCATCGGGTCAGGGGAGGGGCAATCCTTTCGGACCGCCACCGAAATGCGACAAATCAGGCGCTGTATTCGAGGAGTTCGTGGCCCAGCGAGGTGAGCACGTGCCGCACGGCCCGGCCTTCGCGGTAGGTGTTCACGAGCCCCGCCAGCCGCAACGCCGTCACGTGCTCGGACACCGTGGAGGCGCTCACCGCCAGCGACCTGGCCAGCTCGCCGGTCGCCGAGCCGCCGCCGATCGAGCGCAGCACCCTGGCGCGGGCCTGCCCGACGACCTGGGCCAGGGCGTCCACCGACGCGGGACGCCGGGCGCCCTCGTCGCCGGCCGGATAGGCGATGACCGCCCTGCTGCCGCCGCGGGGCGGCGACAGTGCGAGGAAGCAGCGGCTGGCGCACATCAGCGGCGAGAACGCCACGCCCCCGTCGCCGAGCTCCACCGGCGACGGGCACAGGTCCGAGGTGTCGATCTGCAGGGCGCAGCCGTACCAGCTCAGCCTGGGGGTGAGCCTGGGCAGCGTACGGCCGAATCCCCGCACGCAGATCAGCTCGGAGTAGCGGTTCACGTGGGCGTTCAGGCGGTGGCGGATCGCGTCCCACTCGGGGGCCACGCAGCTGACGTAGAAGGCGCGGAGCGCGTCGGCGACGTCACCGAGACCGGGCTGGACGTCGAGCTCGTCGTTGAGCGTGCCCGCGCCGGGCGGCAGCGGCAGGTCGGCCCAGAGGAAGCCGGACACGCTGTGCGGTGCGTGGTGGACACGCCGGACGAACGGCATGGCTCTGGCGGGCGTCCTGCGCGCCAGATCCCGCCACGGCGATCCGGGTACGGCGAAGCCGGGATGATGCAGGCACAGGGCGGCGAACAGGGTGTGGTGCAGCGGGGAGATGGTGAAGGTGGTCGCGGCCAGTCCTGCGGCGGAAAAGACCAGACGCATATCCCAGCCCCGTTGTCAGGAAATGTCCGGACATAATGGAGTATGGGGCTGTTAAGACGTACTAACAAGGGTGCGTAGGACGACCCCCAGAACCCGATCGGCCGGGACGAGGCCCCACAACCGCGAGTCCGCGCTGATCTCCCCGTCCCCCAGCACCACGAGCTTTCCGGGCGGCACCGTGGCGGGCAGCCCGGGGCACTGCGGCGGCACCGGTTCGCCCGGCAGCGCCGCGACCCGCTTGACCACCCAGTCGGCGGCCGCGACCTCGGGCAGCGGCCCGTCCCGCCACCGCATTCCCGGCCCGATCGCTTCGAGCACCACGATCTGCCCGCGCCGGACCGCCTTCCCGCGCAGCACCAGCAACCGGTCGCCGGGCCGCAACGCCGGCACCATGCTCTCCCCCCGTACGGTCACCACCGCCAGCCGGCGCCTGGCGACGAACGCGACCACGGCCACGACCAGCAGGGCGGCGGATCCGGCGAACACGGCGATCATCGGCATGGCGCGAGCGTAAACGTCCGGCCTGGGGGGCTCAAGAACTCGTCCGGTCGGACGGGAGGGGCTGAAGTCCTGTCTAGGCGAACGCCGTCACCCGGCGAGAGCGACGTTCGGACGGCGTGGGGCGCCCGTTCCTCGGGGGCGAACACTCATGGTTCGGTCTACGGCGTCGAGGAACACCTCGTTCCTTCGGCGCGGAGGCTGGAAAGGCTGGCATCGCGGTGGTGATCCGTCTAGTCGGGGGAGCGCAGGAGCATTGCCTCCACCTCGGAACCGGCGTCGGCCGTGCAGACGTACGTGGGCCTTCCGGTCGCCGGGTCGACGGCGTACAGGGTCGCACGCTTGCCGCACTTCGAGCACCAGGCGTCCGGCCCGCCGCCGAGTTCGGCCAGGCCGACCTTGATCTCTGGGATAACAAAAGCCATGCGGGCAGCGTAGGTCGGCATGGTCAGGACGTCCGTGGTGACAGGGCGTCATGCGGAATCCATGCCCGCAGATTGTTCGACACGGGAGGTGCCGGGCCTGGTGGTGGGGAAGGGTCGCGTCCTGGCCAGGGCCGCCCCCGCGATCGCCGCCACCCGGACCAGCGCGTCCGTGGCCACCGCGGGCCGGCCGACGCCCCCGATCACCGTCCGGGCCCGCGAGAGCTCCCGCGCGACCGGCCTCACGTGCCGGAGGCCGGTCAACGGTGGGTTCTCGTCAGAGGTAGGTGCCGTACAGGTCTACGGTGGGCCAGGTGGTCACCGCGTTGGCGGCCTTGTGGAGGGCCGGGTCGATGTCGGCGTAGCTCAGGCCCGAGGCGTCGTCGCGCTGGTTGAAGAGCGCGGCCCAGGTGAGCCCGTCATACCGCCGCACCAGCAGGGTGTAGGTGCCGGGGAGGCTGCCGGTGTGCCAGGTGTTGCGGCCGCCGGTGACGTTGCGGACCGACCAGCCGCAGCCGTACCACCAGCCGTCGCCGTTGACGCCGGTCTCGGGTTGGGCGAAGGCCCGGGAGATCGACGTCGAGGTGAGCACGGAGCCGGCGGCGTCGAAGATCCCGGCGAAGCGCACCAGATCGACCGCCGTTCCCAGCCAGCCGCCGTGCGCGTCCATGTTCTCCAGGTTGAACGAACCGTACGGAGCCGGGACGGACGTGCCGGAGGCGTCGAACACCGTCTTTCCCGTGTACTTCGAGACGTACGGCACCTCGCCGGTGACGGCGCCCGCCTTGAGCGTGCGCCCGAGCCTCATCCGGGTGATCCCGCGCGGCCCGAGGATCTTCTGCTGCACGTACGTGCCGTACGGCATGCCGCTGACCTTCTCGATGATCCGGCCGAGCAGCAGGTAATCGTAGTTGGCGTAGGCGTACGTGCTGCCGGGGTCGTGGTCCAGGGCGAGGCCGCTGGCGTACCGCATGATGTCGGCCTGGCGGACGGGCAGCGCCGCGCCGAGCGCCCTGGAGACCGCCAGGTCGCTGAACATGGGGTCGGCGGTGATGGACGAATCCCAGCCGCCCAGGTGCTGCAGCAACCTGAGAACGGTCACGTCCTTCAGCCGGGGATCCACCGTCTTGCCGGACGGCGGCGTCAGGGGGAGCAGGTCGGGCAGCCGGTCGGTGAGCTTGAGCTTGCCGTCCTGCACCAGTTTGAGGACGGCCGCGCCGGTGATGGGCTTGCTCAGGCTGGCGATCCGGAACAGCGAGGTCGGCTGGGTCTTCAGGGTGGTGCTGGTCGTCCAGGTGTAGCCGCGGGCCAGGACGAGCTTGCCCTTGCGGGTGACGGCGAGCGATCCGCAGGAGAGGTTACGGGCCTGCATGAAAGCCTTCATGGTGCTGTCGAAACTGCCCAGCCCGGCTCCCAGGGTTCCGGTCGTCTTCCACGTCCCGGCGGCGGCGTCCGCCCTGCCCGGCTGACCGGCGACGAGCCCGGCGCCGGCCAATCCGAGCCCGGCCAGGCCCATCGTCCGGCCGAAATCGCGTCGGGTCAGCCTGTCAGGCATCTGTCTTCCTCCTTGATCGAACAAAACACCACCGGGCAAACTACCTCAAACATCGCCGCTGGTGGCGCAGACCGCCCGAGCCGGGCGTGGTAGGGCAGTCCCTACCATCCGGACACCGGGCGGCATGATCGATTTCGGTGCTCGGCAGCCACAGGATGGGCACATCACCTCGTCCAAGGGAGTTGCCGAGAACATGCGTAGGTATCTTGCCGCAGCTGCGGCCGCCGTCGTCCTGCTGGGTGCCGCGTCCCCGGCGCCGGCCGCCGCCAAGCCGTCGTCGCCCACCTTGCAGCAGCAGCTTGACCGGTTGACCCAGCAGGACGGGCTGGCGGGTGCGCTGGTGTCGGTGCGTGAGCCCGGCGGCCGGGTCGGGACGTGGACGTCCGGCGTCGCCGAGCGCGGCTCTGACCGGCCGATGGTCGGCGCGGACGCGCACTTCCGCATCGCCAGCGTGACCAAGTCGGTTGTCGCGGCCACCGTGGTGCGCCTGGCGGACCAGGGCAAGATCGATCTGGACGCCCAGGCGGAGCGGTACGCGCCCGGTCTGCTCGACGGCAGGCCGATCACCGTGCGGCAACTGCTGACGCACACCAGCGGCCTGCCCGAGTACCTGCCGCTGATCGACCCGGCCCGCCTCGGCGCCGACGCCGACGCCTACTTCCTGAGCCTCGCCCTGGACGCCGAGCCCACCGGCGAACCCGGCGAGAAGTGGGCCTACTCCAACACGAACTACCTGGTGGCCGGCATGCTCATCCAGAAGGTCACCGGCAAGGACTTCCGGACGGTCACCCGCCAGGGCGTCCTGAAGAACCTGCGGCACACCTACTGGCCGCGTCAGAACGAGCTGGACATCCGTGGCAAGCACGCCCACACCTACGGTGTGAACCCGTTCGACCCGAAGAGCCAGGGCAAGGTGGTCGACACGACCTTGGAGCCCGGCTACCTCTTCGGCGCCTCGGGCGGCCTGATCTCCACCCCCGACGACCTGAACCGCTTCTGGCAGTCCCTGCCCGCCTCCACGATCAAGACCATGCTCGCCCGGACCGTCCCCGCCAACGACCCGCCGAAGGCCGACTACGGTCTGGGCGTCTACTCCTACCCGTTCGCCTGCGGCCCGGCCTGGATGCACGACGGCGGCCTGCCCGGCACCCGCGTCCTCAGCGGCCGCGACCGCTCGGGCCGCGCCGTCACCCTCTACGTGACCGGCACCCCGAAGAGCGACGCGCACATCTTCGAAGCCTTCGGCACCGCCCTGTGCGGCAGATGACCCAGGCCCGCCGGGGGAGCTGTCACGGGCGGGAGCCCGATTCGGGCCGGCTGCTCGCGCCACCGGCGTCAACGGCGCAGCAGCAGGCGCAGCAGGCGTAGCGCCCGGGAGCGGCGGGCCGAGTCGGCCGAGAACATGTAGATCATGGCGGGGAGCGTCACCAGCGCGGCGCTCGTCACGACCAGTGCGGCGAGGTGGGGCAGCATCATGGAGCTTCCCTTCGTGAGTTCGCATCGCCTCGGCCGGTGCCGAGGGCGCGATTTCAGGATGGGGCGCGCCGAAGTGCCGTTGACGATCTGTGCCAAGGTCTTACGCGATCCGATGAACCCGTACATCGGCTGACAGAAACTGACGGTTCCCGGCCCGGATGGCGATGTGCACGGATCCGTCACGGGTGGGTTTGGCTCTCCGGGATTCTGGAATCCTGACATCACCATGTCTCCGCAAGCCCCCCTGCCGGAGGATCCCCTGGCCGTTCTGCGCGAACGCCTGCGGGACCTGCATCTCCACGCAGGCCAGCCCAGCAGCCGGGCTCTGGCCAGGCAGACGGGCGCGATGAGCCACTCCACCGCGCACGGGGTGATCCGCTGCGTCAGCCTGCCTCGATGGGG
>NZ_JBSFGJ010000392.1:0-8777 GCF_053596515.1 Nonomuraea sp. NPDC001684 | reverse complement strand
GTTGATCGCCGCGCTGGCCGTCGTCGCGCCGGCGACCCCGGCCCCCGCCCTCGCGCAGGCCCCCGCCGCCGCACCCCTGCACGCGCAGCTCGACAGCCGGGTCTCCCCGGCCGGCGAGGAGGTGCTCGCCGACCTGTCCCTGTCCTACGGCGCCGCCGGACGGAGCTGGAGCACGCGCGTCACCCGGCCCGGCTCCCGGTACGTCAAGGTGCACTTCGCCGCGCTCACCCTCGTGCCCGGCGACTACGTCACCGTCGCCTCGCCGGACGGCCGCGAGACCCACACCTACTACGGCGACCCCACCCGCGGGCGCTACCCGACCGGCTCCGGGTACACGCTGCACGGCGTCCCAGGCTTCGCCGCGCTCTCCGTGGACGGCGACACGGCGGTGGTCACCCTGCACGCGTCCGGGCCGCGCAACGCCGTCCGGCTGGCCCGGCAGGGCTTCGGCGTGCGCATCGACCGGTACTTCCGCGGCTACACCACCCAGGAGGCCGCGGCCCTGACGCCGCGGACGTTCAGCGTCTGCGGCACCGACGCGCGGCGGGACGTGGTCTGCTACAAGGACAGCAACCCCACCGAGTACGCCCGCAGCCGCGCCGTGGCCCGCCAGCTGCTCAACGGCCTCGGCTACTGCACGGCCTGGCGGGTCGGCAACACCAACCGCATGCTGACCAACCACCACTGCATGGAGAGCGCCGCCGACCTGAGCGCCAGCGAGTTCCAGTTCGACTACGACTGCGCCACCTGCGGCGGCGACAACCCGGGCGCCGGGACGAAGGTCGGCGGCGGCCAGTTCCTGAAGACCAGCGCACTCGAAGCGCTCGACTACACGCTCTTCAGCGTCGCCGACTTCGCCGCGATCCAGCAGTTCGGCACCCTGTACCTCGATCCGCGTCCCCCGGTGGCGGGCGAGCGCATCTACATCCCCGGCCACGGCGACACCCTGCCCAAGCGCCTGTCCCTGTACGAGGACACGCAGGGCGGCGCGGCCTGCAAGATCGACGTGGTGTCGTCGGGCGTCAACACCGGCTACCGCTGCGACACCTCCGGCGGCAACTCCGGCTCCCCGGTGATCGCCGCCTCCAGCCACAAGGTGATCGCGCTGCACCACCTCGGCGGCTGCCCCAACTGGGGGACGCGCATCACCGAGGTGTACAACGAGATCTCCGGCATGATCGACAACACCCCGCCGAACGGCGGCGGCGACGACTTCGCGATCTCGCTCTCGCCCACGAGCGGCGGCGTCACGCCGGGCGGGTCGACCACGAGCACCATCTCCACCGCCGTCACGCGCGGCGGGCCCCAGCAGATGCAGTTCGCCGCCGCGGGGCTGCCGGCGGGGGCCGCCGCGACGTTCGCGCCGCCCACCGTCCAGTCGGGCGGCACGTCCGTCATGACGATCTCCACCACCGCGCAGACGCCCGGCGGCATGTACGTGATCACGGTCACCGCCACCGGCCCCGCCGCCACCCACACGCTCACCTTCGCCCTGTCCGTGGCCGCCGCGGGCGGCTGCTCCGGCTACGAGACCACCAAGTCCGGGACGCTGGCCGCCGGGGCGGAGCAGTACCAGCCCGACGGCGGGTATCTGCAGACCACGGTCACCGGCCCGCACCAGGCGTGCCTGGACGGCCCGTCCGGCGCCGACTTCGACCTGTACCTGCAGCGCTGGAACGGGTCGACGTGGGCGACGGTCGCGCAGAGCGCCGGGTCGGGAGCCGACGAGACGCTCACCTACACCGGCGCGGCCGGTTACTACCGCTACCGGGTGCACTCCTACTCCGGCACCGGTCCGTACACCTTGGGATACAACGCTCCCTGACCCTGGACAGTCGTCCGGGCTTCCCGGCCAGGGTGAGCCACGGCCAGGGGGCCCGGCGCTGGAGTGCGTTCCGGGCGGCCATTCCGGTCGAGGCCGACTCATGGACAGGCTTTCCGGCCAGGGCTGAGCCATGGCCAAGGGCCCGGGCGCTGGAGTGCGTTCCGGGCGGCCATTCCGATCGACGGTGACCCATGGACAGGCGGCCGGGCGGCGCGGAGATTGGGCGGCAGGCACGGTTCGCACGGACGCGGGAGCGCGGATGAGGATCATGGAACTCGTCTCGGTGGACGGCTGCATCGCCTTCGACCTGGACTGCCCGGTCAGCGCGGGCGGCACCCGGCTGGCGCCGGACGTCACCCGCGAGGAGGCGGGGCTGCTGGCGCGGGCGATGACGTACAAGCTGGCCGTGCTCGGCGAGCGGATCGGCGGGGCCAAGGCGGTGCTCCGGGCCTCGCCGGCCGACCGGGCGGGCACGGTGGCGCGCTTCTGCCGGGAGGTCGCGCCGCTGGTCGAGAAGGGCACCTTCCACACCTCCTCGGACCTGGGCACGCGGACGCAGGACTTCGCGCCGCTGCCCGGGTACCGGGCCGACTCGATCATGCACGGGGAGGCCGGCGGCGAGCTGGTGGACACCGTCGTCACCGGGCTGGGCGTGGTCGTGGCCGCCGCGACGGCGCTCGGCGGCCTGGCCGGGCGGACGCTGGCGGTCGAGGGCTTCGGCAAGGTGGGCAGCGCCGTCGTGCGCGAGGCGGCGCGGCGCGGCGCGCGCCTGGTCGCCCTGTCCACCCTGCACGGATGCGTCAGCGACCCCGCCGGCCTGGACGTCGCGGCCCTGGAGGAACTGCGCGCCGAGCACGGCGACGCCTGCGTGACCCGGCTCAGCCTCCCCGTGCTGCCACCCGAGGCGTTGTACGAGGTGCCCGCCGACGTGCTGGTTCCCGGGGCGCGGACCGGCACCCTGTCGGCGCGGCGGGCGGCGACGGTGCGGGCCGGCCTGGTCGCGCCGGCCGCGAACGTGCCCTACACCGCCCGGGGGCTGCGGACGCTGGGGGAGCGGGGCGTGGTGACGCTGGCGGACTTCGTCTGCGGCGCGGGCGCCACGATCGGCTACCTCGCCGAACGGGCGGGAACGGTCTCCACCGCGGACGAGGTCGGCCACCTGGTCGAGAACCGCGTCGCGGAGATCACCGCCGCCGCCCTGTCCCATGCCGAGGGCCCGTACGCCGGCGCCTGCACCCTGGCCAAAGCCTTCCTGACGACCTGGCACCTCCCACCCACCCCACCGCTGGCCCCCGACCCGGAGGACTCCTGACACTGGGACGACTCCTGACGCTGGGACGACTCCTGAGCGGCCAGCGGCTCCTGAGCGGGCGGCCCCTAAGTGGGTGGCGGATTCTGGGGGCCGCCCACGAGGCTCGGGCCAGCTCTGACCTTGGCGGCGCCGCCCAGGACTCTGGCGGCCGATCAGTTCCCGTCCGGCCCGCCACTGGCTCATCCAGCGGCTCCTGAGGCTGAGGCAGCCATTGAGCCTCGGCCCGTTCTGAGCCTAGACGGCTCCTGAGACCAGGGGCGGCCTCCTGGGAGTGGGGAGGCGGCCTTCTGAGGCTCAGGCGGGGGCGTAGTTGGAGAGGGCGGGTTCTAGGAGGTCGAAGGCGCGGGTGGCGTCGGGGGCGATCGTGTCGGCGATGCGGTCGTTGGGCAGGCCCGCCAGGGTGAGCTCGTGGATGCGCTGGAACAGCACCCGGTGCACGGTTCCCAGCAGCCCGGCGGCGGTCTGGACGGTGATGTCGTCTGCCGTCGTGCCGATGGCGTCGGCGAGGGCCCGGGCGAGGTGCTGTTCGCGCTGGTCGTGCAGGCCGCGCAGGCAGGACGTCAGGGTGGGGCTGTCGGCGATCATGCGGGCGAACTCCGGTCCGGAGAACCCCGCCACCGGGTCCTGGGCCACGACGGAGGCCAGGAAGGCACGTCGTAGAGCGGACAGGGCCGATTCGCCGGGACCGCGGGCGGCGACGGCGTCGGCCAGGGCGGACGTGAACGCCTCCTGATGGTCGAAGGCCAGGTCCTCCTTGCGCGGGAAGTAGTTGGTGACCGTCTTCTTGGCGATGCGGGCGGCGGTGGCGATCTCGGCGATGGTGGTCTGCTCGAACCCTTGGGCGATGAACAGCCTGGTGGCGTGGTCGGAGATGAGCTGCCGGGTCTCCTGCTTCTTGGATTCGCGGAGGCCGGGTGCGGGCGAGGTCTCGTGAGCCATGAAGGAATCTTACCCTCGTCGTATTTTTACGTTGACACCCCTCGAAGCCTCGGACTATATTTACGTCCGTCGTAAGTTTGCGACCGACGAACGAAAAGGAGAACCTGCTTGGAACCCAAGCTCTTCCCGGCTGTAGCTTTCAAGATCGACCTCGGGGCGTCGGAGGGCCGCGAACGCAAGTCACAGCACTCTTCCCTCCCGGGCGGCGGAGTCCGCAGACCGTCCGTTCTCATCTCTCATGGAGACCTTCTTGCAGATCACCACGTCCACCGTCTCGCTCACCGTTGACGACGTCGCCGCCTCCCAGGCGTTCTTCACCGAACACCTGGGCTACACCGTCCGGGTTGCCGCGGACGGGTTCGCCTCGCTCACCCGCGCCGACGCGATGGACATCGTGCTGCTCGCCCGCGGCATCGAGGTCCTGCCGCCGGAGCAGCGCGACCAGCACGCCTCCGGTCTCATCCTGGCCTTCACCCTGGACGGCGGCCTGGACGGGCAGGAGAAGCTGCTGCGTGACGCGGGCGTCGAGATCACCATGCCGCTGCGCGAGGAGCCCTGGGGTGAGCGCCTGTTCCAGGTGACCGACCCCAACGGGATCGTCATCCAGTTCGTCGAGTGGGTGGCTCCCGCCTGACCGGGGCCGCCTCAGCCGGTCTCGCGGGCCTGGCCGTCGAGGAAGTCCGCCACGAGCGCCGCGAACTCCGCCGCCTGGTGCTCCAGCGGGATCACGCCGCCCTTGACCACGGCCTGAGTGCTGTGGGGAAGGGCGGCGGCCAGGCGTTCGAGCTCGGGGAAGGCGAAGGGGTCGTCGGTGGCTCCGACGACCAGCACCGGACAGCGGACCAGCCCGACCCGCTCCTCCATCCGGTACGCGGCCACCGCCTCGTGCCCGCGCTCCACCTCCGGCAGGACCGTCAGCGCGTCGCGGACGAAACGGCTTAACAGGGGCCACGGGTAGTAGGGGGCCCGCCGGCTCCACAACTCGCCCAGATGGGAGCCGTCGGACTGCTCGCGCACGGCGTCGATGGAGGGATGGCCCGCACGACGCCGCCGCCCGTCGGGGTCGACCATCGGCGTGGACGACAGCACCAGGGCGGTGACGCGGTCGGGTGCGCGCGCCGCCGTCTCGACCGCGATGACGCCGCCCGTGTGGTGCCCGGCCACGGCGGCTCGCGGCAGGCCGAGGGCGTCCATCAGGGCTAACACGCCGGCGGCGTAGGTCTCGATCGAGTGCTCGGGCGGGCGGGCGGAGTTGCCGAAGCCGAGCGTGTCCATGGCGATGGCTCGCCGGGTGCGGCCGAGCAGGGGGAGCACCTCGCGGTATTCGTCCCATGAGCGGGGGGTCTGGTGCAGCAGGAGCACCGGCTCGCCCGTGCCGCACGAGGCGTGGTGGATCTGGCCGAACGGGGTGTCGGCATAGCCGAATCTGATCACGGCGTCTCCTCCTGCCTGCTCACCAGGGGCGGACCGGCCCCCGTCGCGCGGACGATCACCGCCAGGGTGCGCCCCCGGCCGCCCTCACGCCCTCACGATCGCAGACGGAACCCCGCCGCGCATCAGCCCCTGGTCTGACCTTGCACCCCCGCCGGTGAAGATCACCGGCGAGCGCCGGACGACCCGCTACCCGATCCGGTACCCCACGCCCGGCCGGGTGCTGATCACCGGCGGTTCGCCCAGCTTGCGGCGCAGGCGGCCGACGGTGACGGTCACGGTGTTGGTGAACGGGTCGGCGTGCTCGTCCCAGACCTGTTCGAGCAGGGCCTCGGTGCTCAGGAAGCCGGGCGACGCGCGCAGCAGCGCCTCCAGCACGGCGAACTCCTTGACCGACAGCTCCAGCGGACGGCCGTCCCGGGTGACGGTGTGCCGCAGCGGGTCGAGCTCGATCCCGGCCCCGCGCAACGTGCGCGGCCGGGCGCCGGGGCGGCGGCGCGCCAGCGCCCTCACCCGCAGCACCAGCTCCGGGAAGTGGAAGGGCTTGGCCAGGTAGTCGTCGGCGCCCAGGGTCAGCCCGCTCACCCGGTCGCCGGGCGAGCCGGCCGCGGTCAGCATCAGGACCATGGGGCGTTCGTCCTGGTCGGTGAGCATCTGGCAGAGGGTGTCGCCGTGGATGCCCGGCAGGTCGCGGTCGAGCAGCACCACGTCGTAGGGGGCGAGGTCGAGCTTGGCCGCCGCCTCCAGGCCGTCGTGGGCGACGTCGACGGCCATGCCCTGGTCGCGCAGGCCCTCGGCGAGCACGGCGGCCAGCGCCCGCGCGTCCTCCACCACCAGCACCCTCATGCCGGCAGCCGCACGGTGGCGCGCAGCCCGCCCTCGGGGCGGGCCGCGAGGTCGAGGGCGCCGCCGTGCGCCTGCGCGACGGCCGCGACGATCGACAGGCCGAGCCCCGAGCCGTCCGCCGACCCGGTGCGGTCCGCGCCGAGCCGCTGGAACGGCCGCGCCAGCCGCGCCACCTGTCCGGGGTCGAGCCGGTCCCCGCCGGACTCCACGACCAGGCGTGCCCACCGGCCGTCGGCCGCGGCCTCGACCCTGATCCAGCCGCCGTCCTGGTTGTGGACGATCGCGTTGTCGACGAGGTTGTGCACCATACGCGTGACCAGCGCGACGCTGCCCCGCGTCCGCACTCCCTCAGCGACGCCCTCGTCGTCCAGGGTGAGGCGCCGGGCCGCGAGGTCGGCGGCGCGGGCGTCCAGGGTGTGCCGCACCAGGTCGCCGAGCGTGATCGCGGCGGCGTCGGGCAGGCTGCCGTGCTGGGCGCGGGCCAGCGCGAGCAGGCCCTCCAGGAGCCGGTCGACCTGGTCGAGGTCGGTGCGCAGCCGGTCGGCCAGTGCCAGCGTCTGGGCCGGTACGGGCTCCGGCTTCGCCACGGCCACGTCCAGCCGCGCCCGCATGGTGGCCAGCGGGGTGCGCAGCTCGTGCGAGGCGTCGGCGACGAACCGGCGCTGCGCGGCGAAGGCGTCCTCCAGACGGGCGAGCAGCCCGTCGATGGTGTCGGCCAGGTCCTTGACCTCGTCGGCCGGGCCCGGCACGGCCAGGCGTTCGTGCAGGTTGTCGGCGGAGATGCGGCGGGTGGCGGCGGTGATCGTGCGCAGCGGGCGCAGCACCCGGCCCGCGACCACCCGGCCGAGCACGATCGACACCACGGCCATGACGGCCAGCGCGAGCACCGACCCCGCCAGGAGCTGACGCGACTGCGTGGCGTGCACGTCGGCGAGCTGGGCCTGGAGCAGGGCGATGTATTCCTCGGCGGCGGCCGGGGCCGGCCGGCCGCCGGGCCGGCCCGGCACCGGCACGGTCCGCGACAGCGGCATGCCGACGAGGTTGACCAGGACCAGCAGGCCCGCGCCGGAGGCAAGGAACAGCCCGCCGTACAGGAGGGTGAAGCGCAGCCGGACCGTACGTGCGGGCAGCCTGGGGCGTGGCGGCATCTGTCTCCTTCCGGGGACTCCAGGATGCCGCCACCGACCTAACACCGGCATGACGGGGTCGGCCCTCCGCCGCCCACCACTCACGCCCACGGCCGTGAGACCGGTCAGGGCCGTGGGACCGGTCAGGGCCGTGGGACCGGTCAGGGCCGTGGGACCGCCCACGGCCGTGAGACCGGTCAGGGCCGTGGGACCGGTCAGGGCCGTGGGACCGGTCAGGCGAGCTCGACGAGCGCTTGGCTGCGCTCCCACAGGCGGCGTGCCAGGCCGGGGTCGTCCGCCAGGCGGTGGACGGCCGAAGGGCGGCGCTTCTCGTAGTGGCCGCCGGGGGCCCAGTCGGCGCCCGGCCGCGAGGTGGCCAGCCAGACCAGGGTGTCGGCGCCCTGCTCCGGCGTGAGCAGGAACCGCTTCAGCGGCGTGTGGTAGAGCAGCCGCGCCGCGCTGTCGCCGCCGCCGGAGAAGTTGGTGGCCACCACGCCGGGATGGAAGGAGGCCGCGGCCAGGCCGTCCGCGCCGTGGCGGCGCTGGAGCTCGCGGGTGAACAGGATGTTGGCCAGCTTGGAGTTGGCGTACGCCCGGCTGCCCGAGTAGCGGCGCACCGCGTCGAGGTCGTCGAGGTCGAGCCGGGCGCGGGTGTTGATCAGGCTGGACGTCGTGACGACCGTGCCGCCGGCGGCCAGCAGCCGGGGCAGCAGCAGCGTGGTCAGCAGGAACGGCGCCAGGTGGTTGATCTGGAAGGTCGCCTCGTGGCCGTCGGGCGTGGTGGTGCGCGAGCCCATGATGGCCCCGGCGTTGTTGACCAGCACGTCGATGGCCGGGTGGCGGTCGAGCAGGGTGGCCGCCAGATCGCGTACCTCTGACAGGCGCGCGAAGTCGGCCACGTGGTGGTCGGCCGCGAGCTCCTTCGCCAGCGCCGCGGTCTTCCCGGCCGACCGGCCGACGAGGACGACCTCGTCGCCCCGCTGTCGCAGGGCGCGTGCCGCGGCACGGCCGATGCCGTCGCTGGCGCCGGTCAGGACGATGGTCTTTCCCGCCATGGGCCCGATCCTTCCGCATCCGGCCACCACCATAGATCGCGGGGCAGCGCACCCGCCACGCCGGGGCGGCCCGTGGCCGCGCGTGAGGCGAGGGGGCCCCGCTGTCAAGGGCCACGCGGTGAAGGGCCCGCAGTCAGGGATGGGGGGCGCGGTCAGTGGTCGGTGGTGTGGAAGCGGGCGGCCGGGGCGTCGCCGAGGGCGGCGTCGAGGCGGGCGCGCATGTCGGCGCTCAGGTCCGGCAG
>NZ_JBSFGJ010000391.1:0-8809 GCF_053596515.1 Nonomuraea sp. NPDC001684 | reverse complement strand
GGCCGGTCGCCGTTGGCCTCGATGACGCGCTCGGCGTACCCGTCGGCCGCGCCGTCCACGGCGGCGTCCGCGCCGAGGTCGAGGGCGAGCGAGCGTTTGTCCTCGCTGGAGGCGGTGGCGATCACGCGTCCGGCCCCGAACACCTTGGCGAGCTGCACGGCCAGGCTGCCGACGCCGCCCGCGCCGGAGTGGACGACCACGCTCTCGCCCTCCCTGAGCCGCGCCGACGAGCGCAGCAGGTGCCAGGCGGTGAGCCCCTGGACGAGCAGCGCCAGCGCCTCCCCGGCCCGCAGCGAGCCGGGCACGACCACGACGTCGCCCTCGTCCAGGACGGCCCTGGAGGCGTAGCCGTTGGCGGTGAAGCCCATCACCCGCCGCCCCCGGGGATCGAGCCCGACGACCTCGCTGCCGGGGATGTGCGGCAGGCGGTCGGGGGCGGAGTAGTGGCCGGAGATCTGCCGCACGTCGGCGAAGTTCAGCCCCGCGGCCTCGACGTCGACCAGCACCTGGCCCGGCCCCACGACCGGGTCGGGCACCTCGGCCTCTTCGAGCACCTCCGGACCGCCGAAGCGGGTGAACTGGATGGCACGCATGAATCCCCCCATTCCGCGCGATACCCCCCAGCGTAGACGTCAGGCTCCGGAGCCTCCCGGCCGGAGGTGCTCGGCGAGGAAGTCCGCGGTGGCGTCCACGGCCTGCGACACGTACGGCTCGCGGTCGTAGAGGTCGATATGCTGCTTGGCGTCCACCCAGACGAGCCTCTTGGGCTGGTCGAGCCGCCTGAACGCCTCCTCGGCCCCCTCCGGCGGGCAGAACCTGTCGATCACGCCGTGCACGAGCAGGGCGGGCTTCGGCGACAGGAAGTCGGCGCCCATCATGTTGTCCATGGTGATCAGCTCGCGCAGCCCGGCCCGGGTCACCGCGTTCCGCCAGGAGGCGGAGGCCCCGCGCTCGGTGCCGTAGTAGGCGAACGGCTCGTCGCCCGGCATCGCGGCCTCGCCCTCCTCGGCCACGGCGGGCAGGTACTCGACCGGGCCGCCCCGGTCCTGCCGCTCCAGCACGCCGGCGAACCCGGCCAGCGCCGCCTGGTAGTCCATGCCGGACCGCATCGTGTACGGGTTGTTGTAGGCCCCGGCGATGCCCGCGAACGCCCGTACGCGCGGGTCGAAGGCGGCGAACCTCAGCGCGTACCCGGCGCCCAGGCAGATGCCGACCGCGCCGATCAGGTCGCCGTCCACCTCGGGGCGCGACCTCAGCAGAGACACCGCCGCCCGCAGGTCGGCCAGCTTGCCCTGCGGATCCTCGTGCCCGCGCGGCTCGCCGCCGGACTCGCCCCAGTTGCGGTGGTCGAAGGACAGCGTCACGTAGCCGCGCCGGGCCAGCCGTTCGGCGTACAGGCCGGTGACCTGGTCGCGCACCCCGGTGAACGGCCCGGTGAGCACCAGCCCCGGCCAGGGGCCCGTGCCCTCGGGCGTCCGCAGGTCACCGGTCAGGCGCACGCCGTCGGCGGCGAACTCGACTTTCATGGTGACAAGTGTGCGCCAGGCCCGCCGCGGACGGGCCCGGCGCCCCCTCGGAACACCGGATCAGGAGTCGAACCCGAGGCCCATCCTGTCGAGCGTGCGCAGCCACAGGTTGCGCTTGCCCTGATGCTGGTCGGCCTGGGCGATCGACCACCGGGTGAACTGGATCACCCCCGACCGGACCGGCTCGGGCGGGAACGGCACCGGTTTCTCCTTGACCATCCGCAGCTCGGTCCGCTCGGTGGCCTCCCCCGACAGCAGGTCGAGCATCACGTTCGCGCCGAACCTGGTGGCCCCGACGCCCATGCCGGTGTAGCCCACGGCGTAGGCCAGCCGACCGCCGTGCGCCGTGCCGTAGAAGGCGCTGAAGCGGCTGCAGGTGTCGATCACGCCGCCCCAGCGGTGCGTGAAGCGCACCTGGGAGAGCTGCGGGAACGTGGTGGCGAAGTGCTCGGCCAGCTTGACGAACGTCTCGTCGCGCTGCTCGTACTCCGGCTTGACCAGGCCGCCGTTGTAGTAGACCGCGTCGTAGCCGCCCCACAGGATGCGGTTGTCGTCGGTGAGCCGGTAGTAGTGGAACTGGTTGCCCGAGTCGCCGACGCCCTGCCGGTTGTGCCAGCCCACCTCGGCGAGCTGGGCCGCGCTCAGCGGCTCGGTCATCAGGGCGTAGTCGTACACCGGGACGACGAAGTGCTTGAGCCTGCGCAGCAGGGGCGGGAAGACCCCCGTGCCCAGCGCCACCCGGCGGCCCACGACCGACCCGTACGGGGTGCGGAGGGTGATCGTCGTGCCGTCGTCGCGCAGCGAACGCACCGGGCTGCGCTCGAAGACCCGTACGCCGAGCCGCAGGCACGCCTCGCGCAACCCCCAGGCCAGCCGCGCCGGGTCCAGCATGGCGCAGCCGCTGCGTTCCCACAGGCCGCCCAGGTAGGTCGGCGAGTTGACCTCGGCCCGCACCTGCCGCTCGTCCATCGGCACGTAGTCGAGGCCGAGCTCGGAGATCAGGTCCAGGTGTTCGCCCAGCGAGTCGAGCTGCCACGGCTCGGTGGCCACGTGCAGCTCTCCGGTGCGCTCGAAGGAGCAGTCGATGCCGTGCCGCTCCAGCGTGCGCTCGATCTCGTCGAGGTTGTCCACGCCCATGCGTTCCAGGCGGCCGATGTCCTCCGGCCACCGTTCCAGGCCGTTGGCCAGGCCATGGGTGAGGGTCGCCATGCAGAACCCGCCGTTGCGGCCGGTCGCCGCCCAGCCGATCCTGCGCCCTTCGAGCAGGACCACGTCCAGCGAAGGGTCACGTTCCTTGGCCATCAGGGCCGTCCAGAGCCCCGAGAAGCCTCCGCCGACGACGACCAGGTCGGCGTCGGTGTTTCCGATGAGCCGCGCGCGCGGCTCGGGTCTGGCCGGGCTGTCCAGCCAGTACGGCTTGCGCTCCGCGTCAGCCAGCGCCTTCAGCGGATCCACAAATCCCACTTCCCTACGAAAGTCTTAGTTGTTCTTTGTTGATTGCGGGATCCAAAAGCATGATGTGATCACGCGCGGGTTCCCCCCGCCGAAATCCGATCTCGCCTCCCTGTTCTTGGTCGGAATACACCAATCCCCCCGCCGGATCGCGGGGGGAAAGCCTGTTGGAGCAGATCCTAGGCGCGGCGTCTGGCGGCCACGGCGTTCGCCACGGCGATCAGCACACCGATCCCGAAGATGAGCGTACCCATCACGTTGACCTGCGGCGGAATGCCGGTCTTCACCGCACCCACGATCCACAGGGGGAAGGTGACGGTCGAGCCGTTGACGAAGCTCGTCACCACGTAGTCGTCGATCGACAGCGCGAAGGAGAGCATCGCGCCCGCGAGCACGCCCGGCATGATCGAGGGCAGCGTCACCTGCCGGAACGTGCCCCAGGCGGTCGCGCCGAGGTCCTTGGCCGCCTCCTCCAGCGACGGGTCGAGCGTGATGACCCGCGCCCTGACCGTCACCACGACGAAGGAGAGCGAGAACAGCACGTGCGCGACGATGATCGTGTTGCCGTCGCGCGGCACGTTGCCCGAGACGAACAGCGACAGCAGCGAGGCCCCCATCACCAGCTCCGGCGTGGAGATGGCGGCGAAGACCAGGAAGTTCGTGGCGCTGAGGCCGCGGAAGCGGTGCCGGCCGACGGCCAGTCCCAGCATCGTCCCGATGACGACCGTGATGACGGTGCTGACCAGGGCGATCACGATGGAGTTGCGCAGCGCCGTGGTCAGGTCGGAGATCTCGAAGAGCTCGCCGTACCACTTGAGGGTGAAGCCCTGCCAGCTCGTGTTCGACTTGCTCTTCTTGTCGTTGAAGCCGAACAGGATCATGACGGCGATCGGCGACGACAGCCACAGGATGATCAGCCAGGTGTAGACGTGCAGCAGGCGGTCGCCGAACCTGCCCCGCGTGCCCCTGCTCATTGCTCGCTCACCGCTCATCGCGCCGCCGCCTCCAGGACGTTCTCGGTGCCGAGCGCGCGGGCGTAGACGAAGATGCCCACCAGCAGGATCGCCATCAGCGTGAACGACAGCGCCGAGGCGGTCGGGTAGTCGAGGTTGGTCAGGTACTCGGTCTGGATGATGTTGCCGATCATGGTGTTGGCCGTGCCGCCGAGGATCTGCGCGTTGACCGGGTCGGCCGTCGCGGGCACGAACGTCATCAGCACGCCGGCGAAGACGCCGGGCAGCGACAGCGGCAGCACCACCCGGCGGAAGGCCCCGGCGCGGGTGGCGTACAGGTCCTGGGCCGCCTCCACCACCCGCGGGTCCACCCGCTCCAGGGCCACGTAGATCGGCAGGATCATGAACGGCAGGAAGTTGTAGGTGAGCCCGCCCACCACGGCCACGGTCGTGGCCAGCACGTGGAAGCCCTCCGGCAGCAGCCCCCAGCCCTTCAGCGTCCCGAACAGGATGCCGTTGTCGGCCAGCAGGAAGTTCCACGAGATCGTCCGCAGCACGAACGACACGAAGAACGGCAGCAGCAGCAGGAACAGGTACACCGACTTGCGGCTGCCGCCCTTGAAGGCGATCCAGTACGCCACCGGGTACCCGATCACCAGCATGGCCACCGTGGCCAGGCCGCCATACAGGAGCGAGCGCAGCAGCTGGTCGCTGTACCTGCCGAGCGCGTCGGCGTAGTTGGAGAAGCTGAACGTCATCGCGTAGCCGTCGATGGCGTTGCCCGTCTGGAGCGAGACCGACGCCATCGCCACCATGGGCACGACCAGGAAGATCGCCAGCCACAGCCAGCTCGGCAGGGCGAGCAGGTAGGGGGTGAGCCGTTTCATGGCTATGCCTGGGTGATCGACTGGAAGATGGAGTTGAACACCTGCTCCTGCTGGGTGGTCAGCGTGGTGTAGGTGCGCAGCTTGGCGTAGTCGGCCTCCGAGGGGAACATGAGCGGGCTGTCCACCATGTCCTCCAGGGCCTTCTTGTCCTCGCCCTTGGCCGTCTTGGCCTTCTCGCGCAGGAGGTCCTGCACGGCCGGGACCGGGGTGACGAACTGGATGAACTCATCCAGGTCGGCGGCCACCGCGGGCTGGTACAGGTAGTCCATGAGGGTGAGCGCGTCCACGGGGTTGGCCGCGCCCTTGGGGATGAGCATGTTGTCGGTCCAGATCGTGCCGCCCTCCGCCGGCACCACGAACTTGACCGGCTCGCCGGCGAGCTGCCGCTGGAAAATGTCGCCCGACCAGGCCATGCTCAGCCAGACGTCGCCCTTGGAGACCGCGTCGATGTAGCTCTGGTCGTAGTATTTCCGGACGATTCCCGCGTCGCGCTGCTGCTTGAGCTTCTCCCCGGCCTTCTTCCAGTCGGCCTCGGTCGACTTCTCCGGATCGACGCCCAGCGCGAACATCGCGAAGTTGCCGATCTCCTGCGCGTCGGCCATCATCCCGACCCGGCCCTTGTACTTGGGGTCGAACAGGGCCTCGATGCTGGTGATGTCGTCCTTGACGTACTTGGTGTTGTACGCGATGCCGGTCACGCCCGAGGTGTAGGGCATCGTGTACTGGTTGCCCGGGTCGTAGGCGCGTTCCTTGTACTTGTCACCGGCGTTGGCCAGGAAGTTCGGCATCCGGCTGTGGTCGAGCGGCACGATGTAGCCGAGCTCGACCATGTGCTGGAGCTGCACGCCGTTGGTCATCACGATGATGTCGTAGCCGAGCGACTGGCCGGCGCGGAGCACGGGGTCGGCCTTGCCGAAGAACTCCGCGTTCTCCTGGATGACCTCCTTGTACTCCACGGAGATCCCGGTGGTCTGGGTGAACTTCTTCAGCGGGGCCTGGTCCTCGGGCATGTACTCGGGCCAGTTGGCGAAGACGAGCTTGCCGTGCTTGCTCTGCTTGGACCAGTAGTCCTGGACGGCGTCGGCCTTCGGAGGGGCGGCCTTCTGGCCCTGCACGCCACAGGCGGCGAGCGCGAGGCCGGCGGCGGACAGGCCGGTGACACGGAAGAAGTCGCGGCGGGTGCGGGGCTGGGTCATGCCCCTCAGGAGGGCGGGGGTGATCTGGCGGGGGTTCATGGGGTGCTATCAACTTCCAATCACATAAGAGTGCTGCGCCTCCCACGACAGCCACACGGAGTCGCCCCGCTCCGCAGTCGCCGTCGCGTCATGCGCGTTCTGCTCGAACACGGTCATCTCGGCTCCGTCGGCGAGCTGCACCGCGTAGCTGTTGGAGGTGCCCAGGTAGACCATCTCCGTGACGGTCCCGGGGACGGCGCTCAGCCCGGGCCCCGGCTCGTCCGCGCAGATCGTGATCTTCTCGGGGCGGACGGTCACCGTCACGTCGCCCTCGTGGCCCGGCACCAGCACCCGGCCGCCGCCGATCGCCAGCACCCCGCCGGTCACCGTCCCGGTGATCAGGTTGGAGGTGCCGATGAACCCCGCCACGAACGCGGTGGCCGGCCGTTCGTAGATCTCCCGCGGGCTCGCCAGTTGCTCGACCAGCCCGTCGTTCATCACGGCGATCCTGTCGCTCATGGTCAGAGCCTCGTTCTGGTCGTGCGTCACGTACACGAACGTGATGCCGACCTCGCGCTGGATGCGCTTGAGCTCGATCTGCATGGCCTGGCGCAGCTTGAGGTCGAGCGCGCCGAGGGGCTCGTCGAGCAGCAGCGCCCGCGGCCGGTTGACCAGCGCGCGGGCCAGCGCCACGCGCTGCTGCTGGCCGCCGGACATCTCGCGCGGCCGGCGCTTCTCCCGGCCGGTCAGGTCGACGATCTCCAGCATCTCGCCGACCCGCCGCCGGATCTCCTCCGGCGGCGTCTTGCGCTGCTTCAGGCCGAACGCCACGTTGTCCCACACGCTCATGTGCGGGAACAGGGCGTAGGACTGGAAGACCATGTTGACGTCGCGCTTGTTCGGCGGGACGTCGGTGACGTCCTTGCCGTGCAGCCTCACGAGCCCTTTGGTGGGCTCCTCGAAGCCGGCGATCATCCTCATGGTCGTGGTCTTGCCGCATCCGGACGGGCCGAGGAGGGAGAAGAACTCCCCCTCGGCGATGTCCAGCGACACACCCTTGACCGCCTGGACGACCTCGCCGTGCGAGAGGTACTCCTTGACGACGTCCTCAAGCTGAATCGCGGATAGCTCGGTCATGTCCAGGGCTCGTCCTTATTCGCCGATGTAGTGCATGACGTGCTTGACCCTGGTGTAGTCGTGCAGACCGAACACCGACAGGTCCTTGCCGTACCCGGAGTGCTTGAAGCCGCCGTGCGGCATCTCCGAGACGAACGGGATGTGCGTGTTGACCCAGACCACGCCGAAGTCGAGGCGGTTCGACATGCGCATGGCGCGGCCGTGGTCGGAGGTCCACACCGAGCTGGACAGGCCGTACTTGACGTCGTTGGCCTTGGCCAGCGCGTCGGCCTCGTCGGTGAACGTCTGGACGGTGATGACGGGGCCGAAGACCTCGTTCTGCACCATCTCGTCGTCCTGGCGCAGGCCGTCCACGACGGTCGGGGCGAAGAAATAGCCCTTGTCGCCGACGCGGTTGCCGCCGGTGAGCACCTTGGCGTGGCCGGGGACCCGGTCGATGAAGCCCTGGACCCTGGCGAGCTGGTTCTCGTTGTTGAGCGGGCCGTAGAGCGCTTCCTCGTTGCCCAGGTCGCCGGTCACGGTCGCGGCGGCGGCCTCGGTCAGCGCGGCCACGAACTCGTCGTGCACGCTCTCCTGGACGAGCACGCGGCAGGCCGCGGTGCAGTCCTGGCCGGCGTTGTAGAGACCGGCGGTGGCGATGTCGGCGGCGGCCTTGGCGAGGTCCTTGACGTCCTCGAAGACCACGACCGGCGCCTTGCCGCCGAGCTCCAGGTGCACCCGCTTGAGGTCGTCGGCGGCGCTCTTGGCGACCGCCATGCCCGCGCCGACGGACCCGGTGATCGCCACCATGGCGGCGGTCGGGTGGCCCACGACGAGCGCGCCGGTCTCGCGGTCGCCGGTGACGACGTTGAAGACGCCGGGCGGCAGCACCGAGCCGACGATCTCGGCCAGCTTGAGCGTGGAGGCCGGGGTGGTGTCCGACGGCTTGAGGACGATCGTGTTCCCGGCGGCCAGCGCCGGGGCGATCTTCCACACGGCCATCATCATCGGGTAGTTCCAGGGGGTGACCTGGCCGACGACGCCGATGGGCTCGTGCCTGATGACGCTGGTGTGCTCGGCGAGGAACTCCCCGGCCGTGGGCCCCTCCAGGGTGCGCGCGGCGCCGGCGAAGAAGCGGAAGTGGTCGGCCGCTACCGGCGTCTCGTCCTCGGCCATGCGGGCGCGCGGCTTGCCGGTGTTGAGGCACTCGGCCTCGTTGATCTCGTCGGCCCGGGCGTCGATCGCGTCGGCGACCTTGAGCAGCAGGTTCGCCCGCTCACCGGGGGTGGTCCGACCCCACGACTCGAACGCGACGGCCGCCGCGGCGTAGGCCGCGTCGACGTCCTCGACGCCGGAGATCGGGGCCTGAAGGTAGGCCTCTCCCGTGCAAGGGTCGATGATGTCGGAGAACCGGCCGCTCTGGGCGTCCACGAACTCACCGTTGATGAAGTTCTGCAGACGGGTGGTCAATGCACGACCTCCTCGTTGAGGTGGCTGAGATGCCGCGACTCTTACAGAGCAGATGCATCTGGACAAGGGATTTCGTGGTGAAGATATCAAATTGCTACGAATTCGCTTGACACACCGCCAAGAACTGACAACATAGCTGACCGTCCTGCTCGCCGAGGGCCACCTTTTGATCGAGGACGTGCCGGGGGTCGGCAAGACGATGCTCGCCAAGGCTCTGGCGCGGTCCATCG